>JBBRIM010000066.1:0-12540 GCA_038221095.1 Candidatus Limnocylindrales bacterium | reverse complement strand
GCTGTCGACGAGTCGATGGAGGACTTGGAGGAGCTTCTCGACGTCGGCAAAGTGGAGCCCGGTGGTGGGCTCGTCGAGAACGTACAGGGTCCGGCCGGTCGCCCGGCGCGACAGCTCGGTGGCCAGCTTGACCCGTTGGGCCTCGCCACCTGACAGGGTGGTGGCCGGCTGGCCGAGATGAACATAGCCGAGTCCGACGTCGAACAGGGTCTGGAGCTTGGTCCGGACCGACGGCACCGGGCTGAAGAACTCGAGCGCCTCCTCGATTGTCATCTCGAGGACATCGGCGATGGAGCGGCCCTTGAACAGGATCTCGAGCGCCTCGCGGTTGTAGCGCTTGCCGTGGCAGACCTCGCACTCGACGTAGACGTCCGGCAAGAACTGCATCTCGATCTTGAGGATCCCGTCACCCTTGCAGTTCTCGCAACGGCCGCCCTTCACGTTGAAGCTGAAACGGCCCGGCTTGTAGCCCCGCAACCTGGCCTCCGGCACCCCCGCGAAGAGGTCGCGGATCGGACCAAAGAGCCCGACGTAGGTCGCTGGGTTCGAGCGCGGCGTCCGGCCGATCGGGCTCTGGTCGATCTCGATGATCTTGTCGATCTGGTCGATCCCCTCGACGTCATCATGGGGACCCGGCTCATCCCTGGCCCCGTTCAGGCGGCGGGCGATCTCGCGGTAGAGGATCTCGGTCACCAGCGTGCTCTTGCCCGAGCCGGAGACCCCGCAGACCGCGATGAATGTGCCCAGGGGGAAGGCCACGTCGAAGTTCTTGAGGTTGTGTGCCCGGGCACCGCGAACAACGAGCTTCTTGCCACTGCCCCGCCGGCGCTTGGCCGGGATGGGCACGGACCGCTCGCCCCGCAGGAAGGCGCCGGTGATCGAGCGGGGAGCGGCAAGGAGCACGTCGAGCGTGCCGTTGGCGATCACCTCGCCGCCGTGCTCCCCCGCCCCGGGACCGATATCGAGCACCCAGTCGGCCGTCCGGATCGTCTCCTCGTCGTGCTCGACCACGAGGACCGTGTTGCCCAGGTCGCGCAGGCGGGTCAGGGTGGCGATCAGCTTGGCGTTGTCACGCTGGTGCAGCCCGATCGAGGGCTCGTCGAGGATGTACAGGACGCCCATCAGGCCGGCCCCGATCTGGGTCGCCAGCCGGATTCGCTGAGCCTCACCACCCGACAGGGTTGCGCTGGTCCGGTCGATCGTCAGGTAGTCGAGGCCGACGTCGACGAGGAAGCCGAGCCGGGCGGCAATCTCCTTGAGGAGCTGCCGGGCGATCGTCCGCTCGCGCTCGCTCAGGTGCTCCGCGAGTTCTTCGGACCAGGCCAGGGCATCTGAGACGGACAGGTTCGAGACGGTCCAGATGTCCCTGCCGTTGACCGTGACGGCAAGCGCCTCCGGCCGGAGCCGCCTGCCAGCGCAGGTGGGACACGGTCGCGAAACCATGAATCGCTCCAGTTCGGCCTTGACGAACTCGGAGTCGGTCTCCTTGTAACGCCGCTCGAGGTTGGGGATGATCCCCTCGAAGCTGGCCGTGTAGGTGTTCTCACCGCGCTGATGGCGATAACCGATCACGACCTGCTCGCCCTTCTTGGCATTGAGCAGGTAGTCGAGGGCCTCGGGCGGCAGCGTCCCGATCGGCGCGTCGGGATCCCAGCCGTGGGCGCGGGTGATCGCCTCGGCCACCTTGCCGAACCATGAGTCGGCCATCGGCATCCGGGCCCATGGACGGAGCAACGCACCGCCCGCCACCGACAGGGTCTTGTCGGGGATGACCAGTTCCGGGTCGATCTCGAGACGAGTGCCCAGGCCGGTGCAGGCCGGGCAGGCGCCGTGCGGCGAGTTGAACGAGAAGCTGCGCGGCTCGAGTTCGTCGATCGTCGTCCCGTCGTATGGGCAGGTGTATCGCTCGGAGTAGCGGCGCTCCTCGAAATCGAGCGGTTCGCCCTCGCGCGGCGCAGCCGCGATGCCGACGACGCCTTCCCCCAGCCGCAGCGCGGTCTCGATCGAGTCGGCCAGCCGCCCGGCTTCCTGGTCGGGCAGGGTCAGCTCCGTGTCCGGATCGATTGGCCGGCCCTCGGGGTCGCGCCGCCACTCGTCGGGCGCCTCGGCCCGGCGCACGACGAAACGGTCGACGATCACCTCGATCGTGTGGCGCTTGTACTTGTCGAGGCTGGGCGCGTCGGCCAGGTCATAGGCGTCGCCGTCGACCCTGACCCGGACGAAGCCCTGCTTGCGGGCCGCCTCGAAGACCCGGTCACCTTCGGTCTTGCGGTCCTTGATCAGGGGCCCGAGGACGAGCAGGCGGGTGCCCTCAGGCAGGCGCAGGACCTGGTCGACGATCTGCTGGACGGTCTGGCGCTCGATCTCCCGGCCGCAGGCGGGGCAATGGGGATGGCCGACCCGGGCAAACAGGAGCCGGAGGTGGTCGTAGATCTCGGTGACCGTGCCGACCGTGGAGCGCGGGTTGCGGCTCGAGCCCTTCTGGTCGATCGAGATCGCCGGACTCAGGCCGTCGATCTGGTCGACGTCCGGCTTCTCCATCTGGCCGAGGAACTGGCGGGCGTAGGCCGACAGGCTCTCGACATAGCGGCGCTGGCCCTCGGCATAGATCGTGTCGAAGGCCAGGCTGCTCTTGCCCGAGCCGGACAGTCCCGTGATCACGACCAGCCGGTCGCGCGGGAATGCGACGGTGATGTTCTTCAGGTTGTGTTCGCGGGCGCCGCGAACGACGAGTTGGTCAGAAGGCACGGTGGAATTCTAGCGGACTCGTCCAGAACCGATCAGGCGTTCGAAATGGTCAGCGGCGCCGGCGGCCGGCACGCTGCCCGGTCCGCTTGACCACGTTCGGGGTGACCGTGTGGTCCCACGTCGGGCGATCGAGCCAGCGCGCCTGCCAGCCACCATCGTCCTCGTGCTCATCCCGGATTCCGGGCAACCAGTCGGCGGCGGTGGCCGCTGCCGCCGATTCCTCGAGCGCCTCGCCTGGTTCCTCGCTCCTCGAGGGCAGGACCTCGATCGTGGTGACCTCGAGGGCCGGCTCCGTGGGTTGGGCCGCCCTCTGACCGGGGCGCCGGGTGGAGGTGGCCCGCGATCCGCTGGAGCCGGCGGCGGCTTCGGCCGCCCGGGCCACGGTGGTCGAGGCGTCCTGGTCGAGGACCCGCAACCGGATCTGCTGGATCTCGTCGCGGAGCATGGCCGCCCGCTCGAACTCGAGGTTCTTGGCCGCGTTGCGCATGTCGGCCTCCAGCCGGACGACGAGCTTCTCGATCTGTTCCCGCGACTCGGCCCGCAGGTCGTGCGGCCCGTACTTGCCGGCGGGTCCGCCCGGCGTGTACACGTCGGTGCTCTCGGCGACGGCTCGGAGGCGCTGGTTGATGTCGTGGATCTCCTTGACGATCGAGGTCGGTTCGATCCCGTGGTCGGTGTTGTACTGGACCTGGATCGCCCGCCGCCGATCGGTCTCGTCGATCGCCGCCCGCATCGACTGGGTCACCGTGTCGGCATACATCACGACCTGGCCGCCGATGTTGCGGGCGGCCCGGCCGATCATCTGGATGAGCGACCAGGCACTCCGCAGGAAGCCTTCCTTGTCGGCGTCGAGAATCGCGACCAGGGTGACCTCGGGCAGGTCGATCCCCTCGCGCAGGAGGTTGATCCCGACGAGGACGTCGAAGACACCCAGGCGAAGGTCGCGCAGGATCTGGACCCGGTCGAGGGTGTCGACCTCGCTGTGGAGGTACTGGACCTTGACTCCGAGCTCGCGCAGGTAGTCGGTCAGGTCCTCGGCCATTTTCTTGGTCAGGGTCGTGACCAGGGTTCGCTCGCCACGTTCGACCCGGCCCCGGATCTCGTCGAGCAGGTCGTCGATCTGGCCCTCGGTTGGGCGAACCTCGATCGTCGGGTCGACGACGCCGGTCGGCCGGATCATCTGCTCGACGATCCGTTCGCTCCGTTCGAGCTCGTAGGGACCGGGTGTGGCCGACATGTAGACGGCCTGGCGGACCGTGGTCTCGAATTCCTCGAAGGTGAGCGGCCGGTTGTCGAGTGCCGACGGCAGGCGGAAGCCAAAGTCGACCAGGATCTCCTTGCGGGTCCGATCGTTCTTGTACATCCCGACGACCTGCGGAATCGTCATGTGGCTCTCGTCGACCACCAGCAGCCAGTCCGGCGGGAAGTAGTCGAGGAGCGTCCACGGACGGCTGCCGGCGTCGCGCCGAGCCAGGTGGCGGGAGTAGTTCTCGACCCCGGAGCAATAGCCCAGCTCGCGCATCATCTCGAGGTCGAAGACGGTTCGCTGACGGAGGCGGGCGGCCTCGAGGATGCGACCCTGGGCCTCCATCTCGGACGTCCGCGCCTCCATCTCCGCTTCGATGTCGACGAGCGCTTCCTTGAGCTTGTCGCCGGGCGTCACGAAGTGGGTGGCCGGATAGATGTTGACGTCGTTGCGCTCGGCGATCAGTTCGCCGGTCAGGGGGTCAACCTCGGTGATCCGCTCGACCTCGTCGCCGAAGAACTCGACCCGCACGACGAAATCATCGGAAGCCGGGCCGATCTCGAGCGTGTCGCCGCGCACCCGGAAGCGGGCTCGCTGGAGGGCCTGGTCGTTGCGCTGGTACTGGAGATCGACGAGGTGGCGGAGGACGGCGTCGCGCCGGTACTTGCCACCACGGCGCAGGCGCAGGACCGTCGCCCCGTAGTCAACCGGGGCACCGAGGCCGTAGATGCAGCTGACGCTGGCGACGATGATCACGTCGCGCCGCTCGAAGAGGGCGTGGGTCGCCGCGTGCCGAAGCTTGTCGATCTCGTCGTTCCGGCTCGAGTCTTTCTCGATGTAGGTGTCCGACCGAGGCAGGTACGCCTCGGGCTGGTAGTAGTCGAAGTAGCTGACGAAGTACTCGACGGCGTTGTCCGGGAAGAACTCGCGGAACTCGGCATAGAGTTGAGCCGCCAGGGTCTTGTTATGGGCAATGACCAGGGTCGGCTTCTGGTAGCGGGCGATCGCGTTGGCGATCGTCCAGGTCTTGCCCGAGCCGGTCACGCCCATCAGGGTCTGGTGGCGGACGCCCTTCTCGAGACCATCGACGAGACGCTCGATCGCAGCCGGCTGATCGCCGGTCGGTTCGAAGTCGGCAACGAGGCGAAACTCAGGCATGGCGGGCGATCAGGCTCTCCGGAAACGGGAGTTGAGGATACCACGCCACGCACGAACCGAACAGGTGTTCCGTATCGGCGCGCCCGAACCCGGCCTGCCGCTGGCTCGGTCGTGCACCCTGCTCCGGGCCTGCGGACTGCTCCGTCCTGCACCTGCTGAAGGACCGCGACG
Source organism: Candidatus Limnocylindrales bacterium (assembly GCA_038221095.1). Lineage (GTDB taxonomy): Bacteria > Chloroflexota > Limnocylindria > Limnocylindrales > CSP1-4 > Palsa-1033. The sequence continues at coordinate 7,217 of JBBRIM010000066.1, read as the reverse complement.
TGATGACGGGTCGACCACGTCGTCTTCCGTCATCAAGTGCAGCGATGCAACGAATGCCGGAGGCTGCGCGTCGCGCTTCGGCATGCACTGCCGGAAGACGACGCGCCTGACTGACACGTCGTCGCGCTCATTCACCTGATGCAGCTTTGAGCTGGAGGCGGGCCGGCGGTTGGGTCCCGCCGCTAGACGGTGGCGGCGCGAGCCGCGGCCAGCGCTGAATCGACCGCTGCCTCGGTCTGGGCCAGGCTGCCGCTCGTATCGATGATCCTGGTCGCAACCTCGCGGGCCGCTTCGACGAGGCCGGACTGGGCCTCGATCCGGGCCTTGGCATCGGTCGCGGTCAGGCCTCGCGCGGCCAGCCGGTCCCGCTGGGCCGCCGGGTCGCAGGTGACCAGCCAGACCTCGTCGAGCAGGGCCGGGTAACCCGCCTCGACGAGCCGAATTGCCTCCAGCGCAACGATCGGAACCGCGGCTGCCTGGGCGTCGGCCATCAGCGCCAGGATCTGCCCGCGGACGGCCGGATGGCTGATCTCCTCGAGACGGTGCAGTTGCTCCGGGTCCTTGAACACGATCGCCGCCAGCGCCGCCCGGTTGATGGCCCCACGGGGGCCGACCACGCCGGATCCGAAGGCAGCGCCGATCGCCGCCACGACCGCCGAACCGGGCGCCATCACCTCGCGGGTGACCCGGTCGGCGTCGATCAGGAGGGCCCCCCGCGCTGCCAGCCAGCCCAGGATCGTGGACTTGCCGCAGCCGATTGGACCGGTGATGCCGATGTTGAGGGTGCGCGGTACGGCGCGGCTCGAGTCCGTCATGGAGCCCGGTCCTCGAGTTCGAGCCACGCTTCCTCGGCCGCTTCGAGCCCGACCGTGACATCAGCCAGTTCGCTGGTGATCCGGCGGAGCTCGACGAAGTTCGAGCCGACGGCCGGATCGCCCAGCGCAAGTTCGAGGTGGTTCTTGCGCAATCCAAGGCGAGTCAGCTCTCCGTCGACAAAGGCTCGCTGCTTGCGATAGGCATCCTTGGACAGCTTCGGCAGCCTCTGGCGCGGCGCCGGCTTCGCGGCCGGAGCCGCCTTCGCCACGAGCGCCGGTCCTGGGATAACGGCCGGACCTGCCGGCGCGGCGATCTGGCCGGATGTCCTGCCCGAACCAAGGCCGGCGCCAACCTTCGTTGCCCCACCGCGGGGACCCCCAGTCCGCAGCCGAACCGCCTCGGCTTCGATTGCCGCTGCGACCGTCCAGCCACCGGCAACCGCGGCCCGCCAGGCCTTGTACCCGCCATCGAACGGCGCGGCCAGGGCGTCGTCCACGACCCACAGCCGGTCACAGACCGTCTCGAGCAAACGGCGATCGTGGGAGACGACGAGCAAGGTGGCGGGGCTCGCGCTCATGAACGCCTCGATCGCCTCCCGGGCGGGGATATCGAGGTGGTTCGTGGGCTCGTCCAGCAGGAGCAGGTTGGCCGGCATGATTCCGAGCAGGGCAAGCTCGAGTCGCGATCGCTCGCCGCCCGACAGGGAGCGGACTTCCTTCAGCGTGTCATCGCCGCGGAACAGGAAGCGGGCCAGGTAGCTGCGTGCCTCGCCCTCGGTGATCGAGATGGCAGACGTCATCGCGCCGAGCACCGTTTCGCCCGGGATTGCCGCCTGGCGGAGCTGGGCGAGGTAACCGATCGAGACGCCCATCCCGATCGTGAGCACCCCGTCGAGCGGCGGCAGGTCACCGGCAATGGTGCGCAGCAGGGTTGACTTGCCGGCGCCGTTCGGGCCGACGATCCCGATCCGGTCACCCCGCTGGGCGGCCAGGAACGGCACCCGGGCGATCGCCAGGGGCTCGCCCCGGGTTGCGGATTCGGCGGCTGTCCCCGGCTCGACCGCGAGCGGAACCTCGCCAACCTCGGGCAGCGGCCCGTCGTCCGAGTCGTCGAGGGCCGTCGAGCGCTTCGTGGTCAGGCGCTGAAAGCGGGGCAGGTACCCAACCACGAGGTTCTCGGCCCGGACAACGATCTCGCCCGACCGTGACGGTCCGCCGCCGCCGACCAGCGCGGCCGTCGGCAGGCGCAGCCTGCGGGCCGACTTCGGCGCCTCGATCTTCGCTTCCTGGAGCCGGGCCAGGCGGGCCTCGTGCTCGTGCATCTTGGCGTACTTGCGGTGACTTCGATAACGCTGGACCAGCTCCTGCTCCCGGGCAATCTGCTCGGCCTGGGTCGACACATCCTTATCCAGCCGGAGGTCACGCTCCGTCCGCTGGCGGTGGTAGGCGGAGTAGTCGCCCTTGAACGTGGTCAGATGGCGATCACGCAGCTCCCAGACCCGGTCGATCGTGGCGTCGAGGAAGGCCCGGTCGTGGGATGCCACGAGGAGCGAGCCGTGCCGCCGGCGAAGGTGCTCCTCGAGCCACTCGAGGGCCCCAAGGTCGAGGTGGTTGGTCGGCTCGTCGAGCAGCATCAGGTCCGGATCGGCGATGACCAGGCGGGCCAATGCCGCGCGGGTCTGCTCGCCGCCCGACAGCGCGCCGGGTGGCTTCGTCCACTCGTCGCGGGTGAAGCCAACGCCAGACAGCGTCTCGTCGATCCGCTGGTCGAGGGTGTAGCCGCCCAGGATCTCGAAACGGTGCTGGAGGTCGGCATAGAGCGGCGCCTCGACCTGGGTCGCGTGCTCCAGCTCGCGCAGCCGATCACCCAGGGCGAGCAGCTCGGCCGCGGCAGTCCGGACGGCCGTCCGCAGATCGGGCGCCGCCATGAACGCCACGTCGAAGTGAGCCTCCTGGGCGAGCAGGCCGATGGTCAGGCCGCGCTTTCGGCTGACCGAGCCAAGGTCGGGCTCGTCGATCCCGGTAGCGATCCGGAGGAGGGTCGTCTTGCCGGCGCCGTTCGGCCCGACGAGGCCGATCCGATCGCCCAACGCGATCGATCCCTCGATCTCGTCGAGGATCACGAAGGTCCCGATCTCGCGGGTCACCTTCTCGAAGCGCAGAAGCGACATCAGGCGGCTCCGGTCGGCGCGCCGGAACGGGCGGCGGCGCGGCGAGTTGCCGCGGCGGTCTTCGTCCGGAGCGTCCGGGCCGCCTGTGCCGATGACCCGCCCCCCGAACGCGCCATCGTCATCCCGCGCAGGATCGCGATCCCACCCGAGCGCTGGAGCGCCCGTCGATCGGCGACCGGCAGGCGCTGGCACCACGAACAGAAATGGGTCGCCCGGGCCCCGATCACGACCCGCCGGATCGGCCGGCCGCAGCGCGGGCACGGCTCGCCGGTTCGCTGGTAGACCTGCAGTTGCTCCTGCATCTCGCCGTCACCGTCGGGCGCGGTGTAGTCGTCGATGGAGCTGCCCCGGCGCTCGATCGCCTCCGCCAGGATCGCCCGGAAGGCGAGGTACAGCCGGCGCTCATCGGCCGGGCGCAGGGAGACTGCCGAGCGGAGCGGGTGCAGGCGAGCGGTCCACAGGGCCTCGTCGGCGTAGATATTGCCGATCCCGGCGATGAACGACTGGTCGAGCAGGAGCGGCTTGAGCCGGCCCCTGCGCGAGCGCAGGCGGAGGCGGAAGGCCGACAGGGTGAAGACCGGATCGAGGGGTTCGGGCCCGTGCCCGGCGAAGACGGCCGTGCCACCCGGCTCGTTCACCAGGTCGCCGGTGCCGGGATCACGGCCGTACAGGCCGACCCGGCCGAACTTGCGGATATCGCGGAAGCGCAACTCGCGGCCGTCGGCGAAGGCCAGGACCAGCCGGACGTGGACGTCCTCGGGTGTGCCGGCCGGAACAACGAACAGCTGTCCGGTCATCTTCAGGTGGATCGTGAGGGCAACCCCGCCTGACAGCGCGATGACGAGGAGCTTGGCCCGCCGCTCGACCGCCTCGATCTGACGACCGCGGACGGCGGCCTCGAAGGCATCGGGCGGGTGAGTCCGGAGCGTCCGCGCCCAGGTCGAACGGGCAGCCCCGATCTCCGCCCCGACGATCTTCGGGCGCAGGTCACGGACAACGGTCTCGACCTCGGGCAGTTCAGGCATCGGCCGGCGACACGTCCTCGCGCGGTCGAACAGTCATCCCTTCCCAGTCGTCACCCACCTTGACGTCCACCGTCAGGGGCACGTCCAGGGTCAGGGCCGCCTCCATCGTGGTGCGCAGGACCGGGATGAGCCGGTCGACCTCGTCGCGGGGCACTTCGAGGAGGAGCTCGTCGTGCACCTGGAGCAGCGGCCGAGCCCGGAAGCCGCCCTCGCGCAGGCGTTCCCCGAGGCGGATCATCGCGATCTTGATGATGTCGGCGGCCGTCCCCTGGATGGGCATGTTGATCGCCATCCGCTCGCCCGCGGCGCGCAGGGTGGGATTGCGCGCGTCGAGCTCGGAGATTGCCCGCTTCCGGCCGAGGAGCGTTGTCACGAACCCCTGGCGCCTCGCCACTTCCTTGATGTGGAGCATGTAGTAGCTGATCCCGGAGTAGGTCGCGAAGTAGGTGTTGATGAATTCCTGGGCCTCCGCCCGGGGAATGTTGGCCCGGCTCGACAGCCCGAAGTCGCTCATCCCGTAGGCGATCCCGAAGTTGACCATCTTGGCCATCGAGCGCTCATCGGAGGTCACCTCCTCGGGCGCCTTGTGGAGGACCCGGGCGGCCGTCTCGCGGTGGATGTCGGCGCCGCGGGCGAAGGCGTCGCGGAGGTGTTCGTCGCCCGACACGTGGGCCAGGATGCGCAACTCGACCTGCGAATAGTCGGCCGCGACCAGGGTCACGTCCGGCGCCCCGGCCACGAACGCTCGTCGAATCCGCCGGCCGAGTGGCGTCCGGATTGGAATGTTCTGCAGGTTGGGGTCGGACGAGCTGAGCCGGCCGGTGGCAGCCACGGCCTGGTGGAAGGTGGTATGGAGCCGGCCATCCGGCGCGATCAGCGTCGGCAGCGCCTCGACATAGGTCGAGCGGAGCTTCGTGTACGTCCGCCAGTCGAGCAGGCTGGCGACCATCGGATGGGCCGCCCGGAGGTCCTCGAGGACCGATGCATCGGTCGAGTAGCCCGTCTTGGTCTTCTTGCCCTTGGGCAGGTTCAGCTCGAAGAACAGGACCTGTTCGAGCTGCTTGGGACTGCCCAGGTTGAACTCGTGGCCAACGCTGGCGTAGACCTCGGCCTCGAGGCGGGCGATCTCGAGGGCGAACTCGTCGGCCAGGGTCGCCAGCGCCCCGCGGTCCAGGGCGACCCCGGTCGCCTCCATCCGGGCCAGCACGGGGATCAAGGGCAGCTCGATCTCACGGAAGAGCCGGTCGAGACCCTCGCGCTCGAGGGCGGCCTCGAGCGGCACCCGGGCCGCGATCGCCGAGAGTGCCTCGAGGCCGGCCCGGGCGAACGGCGACAGCTCCTTGGCCGGCGGCAGGATCAGGTCGAGCTGCTCGGCGACGACGTCGGCGATCGACTGGCTGCGCAGCGAGGCATTCAGGATGTAGGCGGCGACCTGGGTGTCGAAGGCGATCGGGGTGGGTTCGCCGTCGGGCTCGTCGGCGAAGTGGGCAACGAGGAGCGGCTTGACCTCATGGCCAATGATCGGGATCTCGAGCCGTTCGACCAGCGCGCGAAGCCTTCCGGCGTCGGCCGGTCCCTCGGCCGCAATCGTCCGACCATCGAGGCCCGCCACGGCCAGGGCCAGTGGCGTGCCCTTGCGTGGCCGCGGATCGTCGGCGAGCAGCGCGACGCCAACCGCCGACTGCGCCGCGAGCCACGACTCGACTCGCTCGATCCCCTCCCCCGCAACGATCTCGACCCGGGCCGCCGGATCGTCGATCGCCGCTGATAGCGCGGCGGCCAGGTCGATCGGTCCGCTCGCCTCGGCCGAGTGAGGCGGCTCATCCCTGGCGCTCGAATCGGCGCTTGGAAGCGCCAGGGTCGGGGCGGTCGATGGTGGCGGCGCTGGCGCTGGTGCGGCGCCATCGACCGACGAGAAGTCGAGTGCGAGCTGCAGGCCCGAGCCGTCGCCTGCTCCTGCTGCCCGCTCGCGCCGGAGACCCTCGCCCGAGCCCCAGCCGGCCGAGCCGCGCGGCGCGGAACCCGGAACCTGGGCCGCGCGCATCGCTTCGCCGCCGGCCATGTGGCCCCGGATCGCCGCGGCGGTTTCATCGGCGCGCTCACCGCGCAACGGCGGCAGGCGTTCAATCAGGGTCCGGAACTCGAACTCACGGAAAAGTCGAATCACGGTCTCCCGGTCGTAGTCGCCCAGGCGGGCCGCCTCGAGGTCGAGCTTGACCGGCAGGTCGCGCACGATCCGCATGAGCTCGCGGCCCAGCATGACCTGGTCGCGGGCTGCGCCCAGCGGCTCGCGCAGGCGCGCCGGGTTGAGCTCGTCGAGGTGCTCATACAGGCCATCGAGGGTGCCGTACTCTGCGATCAGTTTGGCCGCGGTCTTCTCGCCCACGCCGGGTACGCCGGGGATGTTGTCGGTGGAATCGCCCTTGAGCGATTTGAAGTCGATCATCTGGTCCGGGCGCAGGCCGTATCGCTCGAGGATTCGGGCGGGGTCGTAGATGACCGTGTTCTGGACACCCATCCGGGTCGTCATCAGGCGAGTCCGGTCGGTAACGAGCTGGAGCATGTCGAGATCTCCGGTCACGATCGTGGTGTCGAGACCGAGCGCTTCCGCTTCCACGGTCAGTGTGCCGATGACGTCGTCGGCCTCGAAGCCGGCCATCTCGTAGACCGGGATCCGGAGCGCCTTGACCACTTCACGAACCTTGGGGAACTGGTCGCGCAGGTCGTCGGGCATCTTCTGCCGGGTGGCCTTGTAGGCGGCGAACTGCTCGTGCCGGAAGGTGGGCCCCGACAGGTCGAAGGCGATCACGGCGTAGTCCGGCTGGATGTCCTGGAAGCCGCGCAGGACGATGTTGCAGAAGCCGAAGACCGCGTTCACCAGTTCGCCCCGTGAGGTGGTCAGGGGCGTGTTGATCAGGGCGAAATATCCGCGGTAGATCAGCCCGTTGCCGTCGAGCAGCATCAGGCGTTCCATCGGCAAGCCTCGGCTGGGCAGTGGGACAGGATGAACCGTCAGTGTACCCGGCACACAGGGTCAGTTCGTGCGGCGAGCCACCCAGCGCAGTGCGAAGAGGCTCATCCCAAGAACGAGCAGGGCGATCGAGCCAAGGAGCAGTCCCGACGGCCCGCTGGCAGCCGGGGGCAACCCGCCCGCCGACTGGTTGGTCGAGAAGTTGTCGGCCTGGGGGGCCGGCGGCGCCGGTGAT
>JBBRIM010000065.1:0-12652 GCA_038221095.1 Candidatus Limnocylindrales bacterium | reverse complement strand
CCTGCCCCTCGACGGCACGTTCACGCCGCTCCAGGGTGACCACCTGTGGCGCGTCAACGATCACGGCCGGACGATCCGGGAGCTGCGCCGCTGGTCCAAGCTGGACGCCGAGGCCTACGAGGAATACGGCCAGTTGATGGTCGAGATGGCCCGCTTCATCAAGCCGATCCTGTCGATCGTGCCGCCCGACCCGACCGGCCTCGACCCCCGCCAGTTCGCACCCCTGGCCGGCCTGGCCCGCTCGTTCCAGCGGCTGCCCCAGAAGCAGCAGGCGGTCTTCTTCCAGCTGATGACGATGAGCGCGGCCGACTTCCTGGCCCAGTGGTTCGAGACCGACCCGCTCAAGGCCACGATGTCGGCCTCGGGGATCATCGGGACCTACCAGGGGGTCAAGTCGCCGGGCACGGCCTACGTTCTGCTCCACCACTACATGGGCGAGATCGACGGCGCATTCCGAGCGTGGGGGATCCCGCGCGGCGGTACCGGCGGCGTCTCGGAGGCGATCGGCAGTGCAGCCCGGGCCCAGGGTGCCGAGATCCGGCTCGAGGCGCCGGTCGCCCGGATCATCACCCGGGGCGACCGGGCCGTCGGGGTCGCGCTCGAGTCGGGCGAGGAGATCTACGCCCAGCACATCCTGTCCTCGGTCGACTCACGGCTGACCTACCTCGGCCTGATCGAGCCCGGAACGTTGGAGCCGGAGTTCGAGGAAGAGGTCCGCCGGTTCAAGTTCCGGGGCTCATCGGGCAAGGTCAACCTGGCCGTCGATCGGCTGCCCGACTTCACCTGCCTGCCCGGCGAGGGCGAGCACCTGCGCGGGGCGATCAGCTACAGCGCCTCGATCGAGGACATGGAGCGAGCCTACGACGACGCGAAGTACGGCCACTGGAGCCGCCGGCCGTACATCGACATGATCATTCCGACCCTGGTCGATCCGTCGATGGCGCCGCCCGGCAAGCACGTGATCAGCTGCTTCGTCCAGTACGCGCCGTACCACCTCGCCCCGAAACTGGGTAGCTGGGACGACAACCGGGAGGCATTCGGCGATGCCGTGATCGACCGGATCGCCGAGGTGGCTCCGAACATCCGGGACATCATCCTGCACCGCCAGGTCCTCACTCCCCTCGACATCGAGCGTCGCTTCGGGCTGACCGAGGGCAACATCTTCCAGGGTGAACTGAGCCTGGAGCAGCTCTTCTTCAACCGGCCCGTGCCCGGGTACGCCCGCTTCCGGACCCCGATCAAGGACCTCTGGCTGTGCGGTTCGGCCACCCACCCGGGCGGCGGAATCATGGGCGCCAACGGCCGCATCGCGGCCATGGAAGTCCTCCGGGCAAGCGGCCGGAAGGTGGCCTGACATGGCGGTCGCCCGCCGCACCTGGGACGCCGTGGTGATCGGGGCCGGCCACAACGGCCTGGTCGCCGCCGCCTACCTCGCGCGGGCGGGCCTGTCGGTCCTCGTCCTGGAGCGCAGCAGCCGAATCGGCGGGATCGCGGCGACCGTCGAGGTCAAGGCCGGGGCGCGGGTGCCGGCCGTGGCCCACACGGTCGGCCGGTTCAAGCCGTCGGTGGTCCGCGAGCTCGGCCTGCGCTCGCATGGGCTCGCCTTCGTGGCGCCCGACGTGCGAGTCTTCGCCCCGGATCCAGACGGGTCGGCGATCACCCTGTACGACGACATCCGGTGGACTGTCGAGGGCCTCCGGGCACGTTCTGGCCATGACGCGGCGAACTACACCGGCTTCGATCGCCTGGTCCGCTCGCTCGGCCGGTTCCTGGCCGAGCTGGGCAACTCCGCCCCACCCGATATCCATGCGCCGTCGCTGGCCGATGCCCTGACCGGGCTGAAGCTCGGCCGGACGTTCCGGGGCCTGGGCAAGCACGACAGCCGCTCGATCCTGCGGGTCCTGCCGATGGCGATCGCCGACTTCGTGGCCGAGTCCTTCGAGACCGACGCCCTGCGCGGGGTCCTCGCCACGCGCGGGATCCAGAACACGGCGATGGGACCCTGGTCGGCCGGCACGACCGCGGTCTTCCTGGCCGACTCGGCCGGCAACGACGGGGGCGCCGCCGGCCAGACCGTCTACGCGAGGGGCGGACCCGGGGCCCTGTCGGCCGCCCTGGCCACGGCCCTCAAGACGGCCGGCGGCGAGATCCGGACCGACGCCGAGGTTGTCCAGGTCACGACCCACGACGGACGTGCCAGCGGCGTCGTCCTGGCATCGGGCGAGGAGATCGCGGCCCGGATCGTGGTTGCCGGGGCCGATCCGAAGCGGGTCCTGACCAAACTGATCGATCCGGTCACCCTCGGACCGGGCCTCCGCTGGCGGGCCGCCAACATCCGGACGCCGGGGACGGTGGCCAAGATCAACCTGGCCCTGGCCGGCGTGCCGGTGTTCAGTGCCGCCGGCAAGGGTCCGGAGGGCGAGCGCCTGCTGCGTGGCCGGATCGTGATCGCCCCTGGCATCGACTACATCGAGCGGGCGTTCGACGCCTCGAAGTACGGCGAGATCAGCCCGGCGCCCTACCTCGAGGCCACGATCCCATCATTGCTGGATTCAACGTTGGTCGACCCGCCGGCGGCCGGCGCTCGGCGAGCCGCTCGCCACGTGATGAGCATTCATCTCCAGTACGCCCCGTACGCCCTGCGCCAGGGCAGCTGGGCCGACCGCCGGGGCGAGCTCGCCGACCTGGCCCTGAGCACTCTCGAGCCGTACGCCCCCGGGATCACCAAGCTCGTCGTCGGCCGGCAGGTCCTCAGCCCGCTCGATCTCGAGACGGACTACGGGCTCACCGGCGGCCACCCGTATCACGCCGAGCCCAGTCTCGACAGCTTCTTCCTGTGGCGGCCGCTCCTCGGCAGCGCCCGCTACCGGTTGCCGGTGGACGGCCTGTACCTGGCCGGATCGGGCGCCCACCCCGGCGGCGGGATCACCGGGATCCCCGGCCAGAACGCCGCCCGCGAGATCCTCAGCGACTGGAAGAAGCGCCGGCACTGAATCCCTCGTCCTCGACATCCGGGTCGATCCCGGGTCGCGGCTCGGTCGGGATGCGCACCGGCCGACCCTCCCGCCGCTCGACCCGGCGGGCCGCCCGCTGGGCGATCGTCTCGCCGGTCTGCTCCTCGAGGTAGTGCCAGAAGAAGGCGGTCACGATCGCCGCGATCGGAATCCCGAAGATCGCCCCGGCGACACCCGCGATCTTGCCGCCGACCAGGACCGAGCCGAGGACGACGATCGGGTGCAGGCCGACCGCGCCGGCCATCAGCCTCGGCTGCAGGATGTTCATCACGAAGATCCAGCCGAGCCCGATCAGGACGACGACCGGCAGGAGCAGGTCCGGGTTGAAGATCAGGGCGTCGAGGACCGGTGGCAGCCAGGCTACGAACGGACCGAAGAAGGGGATCGCCATCAGGACCCCGGCCGCGGTGGCGGTGATCGGCACGAGCTTGAGGCCAAAGACGACCGAGACCAGCACGGTGATCACGCCGTAGACCGCGCCCATGATCACCTGGCCGCGCAGGAACCCACCGAAGGAGCGGTTGACGCTGACCCGGAGCAGCTCGGCCTCGACTCGGTAGGCGCTCGGGGTGAGCCGGAACAGGAAGGCCAGGATCCGCTTGCGGTCGATCGCGATGTAGATCGACATGATCGAGATGATCAGGACCGTCCCGATCACGCTGATGCTGGCGACCGCGACCTGCTGGATCGGCCCGACCACGTCGATCGCGCCCGTCTGCAGGTTGTCCAGCAATGAATGGACGAGGGCGACCAGGTTGACCGACAGGCCGAGGGCGTTGAGCCGCTCTTGCCACGGGGCGAGGTACTGGACCAGGTTCTGCTAGATCTGGGGAATCGACGCGACGAACTGGCCGATCGAGCTGGCCAGGTTGGCGGCCACGACGAAGATCGCCAGGAGCAGTCCGCCGATCGCGACGAGGTACACGATCAGGACCGCTGCGGTCTGGGGCAGCGGCCGGACGAGCCGATTGAGGGCGGCCGCGAAGGGACTGACGATGAACGCGATCAGCCAGGCCAGGAAGAAGATCAGGACGATGTCGCCGAAGGCGAAGATCGCCGTGCCGATCACGTCGATCGCGAAGAAGACCGCGATCACGGTGGCGCTGACCACGAGAGCGCCGAACCAGCGCGCGTCGCGCCCGGTTGCCCGGATGAAGTCGCCGGCCTGGTGACGCTCCGGTTCGGTCATGGGCTGACCCTCAGCGGAGTCCCATCTTCTCATGCACTTCGGCCAGCGTTGCCTGGGCCCACGGCTTGAGCCGGGCGGCACCTGCCTCGAGGACCTGGTTCACTTCGTCCGGCCGGGCGATCAGTTCGAGATAGCGCTCGCGGGCCGGGGCGTAGTGGGTGATGATCCGTTCGGCCAGCAAGCGCTTGGTGTCCACGCAGCCGGTCCGAGCGGTTCGCTCGCCCTCCCAGATCTCCTCGTAGTCCGGGCCGAAATGGCGATGGAGCTGGCAGACGTTGCAAACCGACGGCCGGCCCGGATCCGTCCGCAGGATGCGCTTGGTGTCGGTGACCATCGACATCACCTGCTTCCGGATGACATCCGGCGAGGCAAAGATGTCGATCGTGTTGCCGATCGACTTGCTCATCTTCTTGACGCCGTCGGTGCCCAGCACGACCGGTGCCTCGGTGAAGACCGCCTGCGGTTCCGGGAACGTCTGGCCGTAGCGCCCGTTGAACGCACGGACGATCTCCCGGCTCAGCTCCAGGTGGGCGGCCTGGTCGCGCCCGACGGGAACGACCGTCGCCTTGTAGATGACGATGTCGGCCGCCTGCAGGACCGGGTAGGTGAGCAGGCCGTGATTGACGTCCTCGGGCTGGTTGAGCTTCTTTTCCTTGTAGCTCGGCGTCCGCTCGAGCCAGCTGACCGGGGTCACCGTGGCCAGCAGCCAGGCCAGCTCGGTGTGCTCCGGCCGATCGCTCTGGACGAACAGAGTGCAGCGCTCGGGGTCGAGGCCGAGGGCCAGCAGCGAGGCCGCCATCTCGCGGGTCCGCTCGCGCAGGAGCGTCCCGTCGTGGGTGGTGGTCAGGGCGTGATAGTCGACGATGCAGTAGATCGCCTCGTAGTCGTACTGCAGCCGGACGTAGTTGCGGACCGCGCCAAGATCGTTGCCAAGGTGGACGATCCCGGAGGGCTGGATCCCGCTGAAGATCCGCGGCCGCCCGTCGGTCTGGGGCAACGCGGCTGGGGCCGGCGCAAGGTCGAGGGTCATTGCCCGGGAGTGTAACGGGCGCTCGACCCGTCCTGCGTCGAACGGCCGGGTTTGAGCGTCGGCTACCATTCGAGCCATGCCCAGCCCATCGTCCCGTCCGGCCCTGCGCGTCGGTCTGCTTGGGGCCGGAACCGTGGCATCGGCCGTGATCCGGGCCTTCCTCGAGGCCCCCGATCGGCTCGCCCCGTTCGACGGCGCCCGGCTCGTCCTGGCTGGCGTCGCGGTACGCGACACGGCCAAGGCCGTCGCTGCCGGAGTACCGAAGGCGCTCCTGACCGACGCTCCGGCCCACCTGGTGGCCTCGCCCGAGATTGACCTGATCGTGGAGCTGATCGGCGGTGACGAACCGGCCCGGACCCTCATCGCGGCAGCTCTCGCGGCCGGCAAGCCGGTCGTGACCGCAAACAAGCACGTGATCGCCCACCACGGACCGGCTCTCGAGGCACTCGCCCGCTCAACGGGGACCCCACTCCGGTTCGAGGCTGCGGTGGCCGCGGGGATCCCGATCCTGGGGCCGCTCGGCGCCGATCTCAGCGCAAACCGGGTGGATCGGGTGCGCGGCATCGTCAACGGCACGACAAACTTCATCCTGACCGCGATGGGCGACCGCCGGCGCGCCTACGATGCCGTCCTGATTGAGGCGCAGCGGGCGGGCTACGCCGAGGCCGACCCGGCCGGCGACGTCGAAGGCGACGATGCCCTCAACAAGCTGGTGATCCTCGCCCGGCTGGCGTTCGGCCAGTGGCTTCGGCCGGCCTCGATCGAACGTCGGCCGGCCACGGCCAACGGCTTCGGGCGGCCCGGGATCACCGGCGTGACCGCCGAGGAGCTGATCGCCGCGGCGGCCCATGGCCTGCGCCTGAAGCTGATTGCCGAGGGCCGCCGGGAGAACGAAGCGGGTGCCGGCGGGATCCAGGCGACGGTCCTGCCGGTCGCGGTCCCGGCCGACTCGGGCTTCGGTCGGACGAGCGGCGTCGTTAACCGGATCGAACTCGATGCCACGCCCATCGGCCGGCTCGACCTGAGCGGCTCCGGAGCCGGCGGCGGACCGACGAGCAGCGCCGTCCTGGGCGACCTGATCGCGCTTGCCCGCGGTGGTGGCAGTACGTGGGCCGGCCTGCCACCCGCCTCCGAGCGGTCGGCCGATGCCAGTGCGCCGGACGAGGCGCTGGCGCGCCGCTGGTTCTTCCAATCGGTCCTGCCCGAGCAGCTCATTCGCGATCAGCTCGACTTGGAGGCCGCGGCGGCCGACGGCTTCATCACCGTCGCCCAGCCGCTCGACGAGCTCCGCGCGGGGCTGATCGCCCTTGGCGTCGAGGCGACCCTCTACCCGATCGAGGATGCGGCGTGACGTCCCAGGGGGTCGGGCAGGGTGTTGGCCTGGAGGCGGGTCTCGGCCGCGGCCGGCCGCGGCTCGTCGAGCGCTACCGCCGGTTCCTGCCGATCACCGACGCGACCCCGTCACTCAGCCTGGGCGAGGGCTTCACCCCGCTCGTCCGGCTCGAACGGATCGGCGCGCAACTCCGGCTCGACGAGCTGTACGCCAAGGTCGAGGGCCAGAACCCTACCGGCAGCTTCAAGGACCGGGGCATGGTGGTCGCGGTCAGCAAGGCGATCGAAGCCGGGGCGCGGGCATTGATCTGCGCCTCGACCGGCAACACCTCGGCATCGGCCGCCGCCTATGGAGCCACCGCCGGACTCGAGGTCGTGGTGATCCTGCCCCGGGGCCAGATCGCGGCCGGCAAGCTGCTCCAGGCCCAGGTCACCGGCGCGCGCGTCGTGGCCATCGACGGCAACTTCGACCAGGCGCTCCGAATCGTGCGTGAGCTGGCCGAATCGTCCAGCCACCCGATCACCCTCGTCAACTCGGTCAATCCGTTCCGGATCGAGGGGCAGAAGACGGCCGCCTTCGAGGTCTGCGACGACCTTGGCCGGGCCCCTGACGTGCTTGCCATCCCGGTCGGCAATGCCGGCAATATCAGTGCCTACTGGAGTGGCTTCCGCGAGTACCAGGCCGCCGGCCTGAGTGCCGGGCTGCCCCGGCTGTTCGGCTTCCAGGCCGCCGGGGCGGCTCCGATCGTGCTCGGCCATCGGGTCGAGGAACCCGACACGATCGCCACGGCCATCCGGATCGGCGACCCGGCCAGCTGGACCAAGGCAACCGCCGCCCGCGATGACTCGGGCGGCTTGATCGAGGCGGTCGGCGACGACGAGATCCTGGCCGCCTGGAGCGACCTGGCCCGGCTCGAGGGGATCTTCTGCGAGCCTTCGTCGGCCACCAGCCTGGCCGGGATCCAGCACCTGGCCCGAGAGGGCAGGCTGGATCCGAAGGCGATCACCGTGTGTGTCCTGACCGGGTCCGGCCTGAAGGACCCGAAGACGGCCGAGCGGAGCGTCGGCCCCTTGCTCGAATCAAGTCCAACTGCGGCGGCCGTGACCGCCATCCTGGGATGGTGAGGCGATGGTGACGAACTGGCTGGCGGAGCTCGATGGGCGACGGGTCACCGTCGAGGTCCCGGCATCGTCGGCGAACCTGGGCGCCGGCTACGACTGCGTCGGGTTGGCCCTCGACATGGTCGACACGATCGATCTCGAGGTCCGCGGCTGGAGCCGGGGCTCAATCGAACTCGAGATCGAGGGCGAGGGCGCCAACGAGCTGACCGACGACCGCCAGAACCGCTTCGTGGAGGGTCTCGAAGCCGCCCTCGTCGCCGTCCGAGGCGATCTGCCCGAGCAGATCGGCTGGCGGATCTCAATGCGCAACCGGATTCCACTCAGCCGCGGCCTCGGCTCATCGGCCGCCGCAACCATCGGCGGGTTGCTGGCCGGCAATAGCCTGCTGGGCGGACCGCTCAGCTCGGGCGACCTGCTCCGCCTGGCAACCGAGATCGAGGGTCATCCGGACAACGCCGCCGCCGCACTGCTCGGCGGCTTCATCGTCGTCGATTCGTCGGCCAGCCCGCCGACGGCCCTGCGGTTCAACGTCCCGCGTGACCTGAAGGCAGTCCTGTTCATCCCGGACCTGCGCCTGTCGACGAGCGCGATGCGCCAGGTGTTGCCGACCACGGTTCCTCTCGAGGATGCCGTTGCGAACCTCGGTCGGGTGGCGATCGGGGTGGCCGGGATCGCCTCGGGCAAGTACGACCACCTCGGGGCGTTGACCATGGATCGCCTCCACGAGCCGTATCGGGCCGCCGCCTATCCGCAATTCCCGGCCCTGGTCCAGGCGGCCCGCGATGCCGGCGCGGTCGGAGCCTGCCTGTCCGGTGCGGGCTCGACGGTCATCGCCTTCGCCGATGCGCTGGCCACCCTGAGCCGGATCGAGGGTGCCTTCAGCGCCGTCGCGGCCGACCTGGATCTGCCCGGCCGGGTCGCGATCGCGGCACCGCGCAATGCCGGGGCACGGGTCAAGGCCCACCCCTGATGGGCGGCCTCGCCCAGTCGGTCGGGCACGGCCTCAGCAGCGCCATCGGCGGCGCGTTCAACACGATTGCCAGCACGCTCGGCTCGATCGTGAACCAGACGAGCCACGTCGTCCCCGGCGGCCTGCCGATCGTGATCCTGATCGTGGCGGTGGTCGCGGTCCTGCTGGGAGTCACGCTGATTCGCCGCTGAGCCTTGGCCGCGGCCATCGGGGCCTTGGTCCTTCCGACCCAGTCCGAGCCCGGTTCCGACCCGCTTGTGCCAAATGCCGCTGTGAGCGGCCTTATGGTCGTCCAAGCCCCGATTCTGGGCCTCGCGCGCGGCTGCGCCGCCCTTGCCGTGCACGAACCTGATCGATTTAAGCGGGCATCAGTCGAATCTGGTCCCCATTCCCGCCATAAGGCCGCTGGTGGCGGCATATGTCCGCAACTCGACCCCCAAGCCTCTGCTCCGAGGCCGCGAGATTCTCGAATGTCGCTGGCAGACGTCGAAGGTCGAACTCGGACCTCAACCGGGCCACGCGTCGGGATCGGGCCCAGGATCCGCGCACGAACCAGGCCCGATGAGCACGGTCGAGTGGCGAAACGGCACTCGACGTGTGGATACCGCCGCGTCTCTCAGCGACATTCGAGGATCCCGGGGCAGGGCCAGAGCGAGCGTGGTGCCGAGCCCCGCCGAGCCCCACCTCCTGAGCGGGCCCCGGCCCGCCCGGGACCCACGGGGCTCAAACGCGCAGCGGCCGCCGGTAGGGGCGGGCGCTGCCCGTGATCTCGTAGCCGAGACTCGTGTACAGCGCGAGCGCGGCCGGGTTGTTGCCCTCCGCGGCGATCGAGCCGTGGGTCGCTCCGAGGGCGCGGCCGGCCGCAACCGTGGCGAGGCAGATCGCTCGACCCAGGCCGCGCCGGTGGTAGGCGGGGTGGACGGCCACGGGTTCGAGCTCCAGGGCCAGGCTGACCGGATCGAGCCAGCCGAGGGCGAGTGCCACTACGCTGCCGTCGGGTGCGATCGTGATCCGATCGAGCGTCGAGCGGTAGAGGGTGGAGCGACGGACGGCTTCGTACTTCTCGGTCGTCATCCGGGAGTGCCCGAACGCCGCCCGGCCGCAGGCAATCCGGGCGGCGACGTCCCCGTCGGAGGCGATCGTCCGGACCAGGAACCCGGGCGGCAGGACCGGACCGGGCAACGGCTCCACGTCGAATCGGCGGGTGAACTGGGCGAACCAGCCCTCCTCGCGGCGCTCGAAACCAAGCCCCAGCAGCGCTTCGACGACCCCCGCCTGGGCATCCCCTGCAAACGCCTGGAGGATCCCCGGTTCACCGCCGCTGACACCGGCCAGCGGACTTGCCCCGGACAGCGTCCGGGCTCGCTCTTCGCCCCAGGCCACGATTTCGCGGACCAGCTCGATTCCACGGAGGTCGGGCCGGATCGTCAGGTCGAGATCGCCCGGTGGCCCGAACCAGCCCCACGCGACGAGATCGGACGCGTCGGGTTCGCCGGCAAACCACAGCCGGGCACGCTCAGAGACGGGCGCGGGATCGCCTGTGGCCAAGCTCGCCCACCAGTCGAGATCGCCAGGATGGAAGTGAGGCGCCGGCCAGTCGGCCAGCCAGCAGGCAGCCGTCAGGGCCTGCATCAGGCGCAGGTCGCCGGCCGTCTCATACGCCCGCGACGACGTCACCGCATCAGCCGCCTGGGGCCGGCGTCCTTGCCCCGATGAAGTCCAGCGTACGCGTCCAGGCATCGGCCGATTCCACGGCGAACTCGGCGGCCTTCCGGTCGAAGAAGCTGTGCGGCGCACCGGGGTAGGTGACGAGCTCATGCTCGACCCCGGCCGCGGCCAGGGCTGCTTCGAACTCGGCGATCGCCTCCGGCGTGATGATCGTGTCGGCGCCGCCGAACAGGCCGAGGATCGGGCTGGCCATCGCTGCGGCGATCGTGGCCGGCGCCGGGTATCGCGGCCGATCCGTCGTTGGCACCCCGTAGAAACCGACGGCGCCGGCGAGGTCGAGGCCGAACGTGGTGGCGGCAAACGAGAGCCGGCCGCCGAAGCAGAAGCCGACCGCGAACGTCGTCCGGACGCGCCCATCCCGGCGAAGCTCCGCCACGGCTGCAGTCACGTCGGCCCGCAGGTCGTCGAGGTTCGTGGCCGGTACATGGTCCATGAAGGCGAATGCCGCGTCGCGCCTGGCCGCGCCGGCCGTTCGGCCGAAATAGTCGATGGCGAGGGCGTCGATGCCGACCTCGGCGAAGCGGAGGGCGAGCTCCTCGTAGAACGGGTAGAGGCCCCGAACGTCGGGCAGGACCACCACCCCCGCGCCACTCGGATCGGCCGCCCGCGCCCGGAACGCGGCGAAGCGGTTGCCGTCTGCCCCGCTCAGGACCAGGTTCTCGTGGTCGAGCGCACCACCCGCAATCGGGCGGATCGGTGGCTGGCTATCGAAATCGAAACACATCGGCGAAACCTCGGCGAAGCTGGGCGGCAGGGCGGGCGAAACCTCGGTGAAATCTCGGCGGCAGGGCAGTCGAAGCGTAGCCGGGCAGGCCGATCTCGGGGTGGCCTGGGTGCCACTGCTAGAATCCGCCGGATGTCCGCCGCCGAGATCGCGTCCCGTTCCGAACAGGCCGCCCCCAGCCCGAGCCGTCCCCTGGTCGTCCAGAAGTTCGGCGGCTCGTCGGTCGGCGACGCGGACCGGATTCGACGGGTCGCCCGGCGGATCGCCCGTGAGCGGAGCGCCGGCGCGGACCTCGTCGTGGTGGTCTCGGCCATGGGCGACACGACCGACGAGCTGCTGGCCCTGGCCGCGGCGATCACCGACGAGCCGGACTCGCGCGAGCTGGACATGCTCCTCGCGACCGGTGAGCACCAGAGCGCGACACTCGTGTCGATGGCGCTTCATGCGCTTGGGGTCCCGGCAATCAGCCTGACCGGCGCCCAGGCTGGGATCAGCACCGATGGCCGGCATGGTCGCGCCCGGATCGCCAACGTTGATCCCCGGCGCGTCCGCCAGGAGTTGGCCAACGGCCGGATCGTGATCGTGGCCGGCTTCCAGGGCGTCAGCCAGTCCGACCCGGATCGGGCCGAGACGACCACCCTCGGCCGGGGTGGTTCGGACACGACCGCCGTCGCCCTTGCGGCCCGCCTCGGGGCCGACCGCTGCCAGGTCTTCACCGACGTGCGCGGGATCTACACGGCGGATCCCCGGATCGTGCCCGATGCCCGCCAACTGCCCCTGATCGGCTATGAGGAGATGCTCGAGCTCGCCCACCAGGGCGCCCAGGTGATGCAGGTCCGGGCGGTGGAGCTAGGCTGGGTCAACGATGTCGTCATCGAGGTGCTCAGCTCGTTCGAGGACGCGCCCGGCACCCTGATCAAGGAGGACCCGTTCGTGGAGCAGCGCAACAAGGTTCGCGGCCTTGCCCACGATCGTAACGTGGCCAAGATCACCCTGGTCGCCGTGCCGGATCGGCCGGGCGTGGCCCATCAGATCTTCGCCCCGCTGGCCGATGCCGGGATCAACGTCGACATGATCGTCCAGAACGTCGGTCACGGCGGCGCGACCGACATGAGCTTCACGATCGCCGAGGTCGAGCTGGCCCGGGCCAAGCGAATCCTCGAACCGATCATCCGCGAGCTGGGCTTCCGCGAGATGACCGCCGACTCGGCCGTGGCCAAGGTCTCGATCGTCGGGGCGGGCATCCACAACGCGCCGGGCTACGCCGCCCGGATGTTCGGCGCCCTGGCCGATGCGAAGGTCAACATCGAGATGATCTCGACCAGCGAGGTCCGGATCACCTGCATCATCGCCGAGGACCAGGTCGAGACGGCCGTCCGGGCGCTCCACGCGGCCTTTGCCCTGGAACGGCCGGAGGCGATCGACGTGGACGCGGCAGGCGGTTCGAACGGGGGCGAGCCGGCTTCCGGCGCGGCTTGAGCACGATCGAGGCGCCGCCGAGCATGGCCTTCTTCAGCCGGCAGGAGCGCTTTCCCAGTGTCGG
>JBBRIM010000064.1:0-12759 GCA_038221095.1 Candidatus Limnocylindrales bacterium | reverse complement strand
AACAGGAGGTTCGTCGTGGCCAGGCTGCTCGCGGCCACATACGTCGCCCAGAGGTGGCCGCCGGGAGTGATCGGCACGGTCACCCCGTTGGCCCGGCTGTCGCCGAGCGGGAAGTTGAGGGTCGAGGTGGCCGGGTGGCTCTGGCTGGTCAGGGTGAGTGCGACGAAGCCGGCCTGGGTCTGGCCGGTGACGGTCAGGTTGCCGGTCACGGCGGTGGCACCCGCGGGCACGCCGCCGACACCGGTGACCGCGAACTGGCGGGCCGTCGTGCTGACGAATCGACCGGTCAGGCCGGTCCCGTCGCGGGTGTCCAGGATCCGGGCGGGGGTGACGCTGTGGTACGTGGCGCCGGGCGTGGACACCTGGGCCAGCTGGCCGCGGATCTCGCCGTCTGGATTCGCGGCGGTGTGGAGGTTGATGTAGGTGTTACCGGCAACCATGGCGCTCGTCGCCTGCGCGTACGTCGTGATGCCACCCGTCGCGCTGAAGTTGGCTGCCGACCACGTGCCGACCAGCGGGCTGGGACCAGGCGTGAGGTGAAACATCATTCCGCCGATCGCGCCGGTCGCCCCGGCATCGATGTCGGCCGTCACGAGAACGTCCGAAAGGCCGCTGTAGATGAGCTGGTAGTTGATCGTCCCGCTGTGGTAGATCACCAGGAGGGCCGAGCCGGTTGCTGCCGTAGCGAACGGGGGAACCTCAGCGCCACCGGACAGCGAGGCGGTCACGACGATCGCGAGGGAGCGCACGGTGAGCTGGCCGCGGATCTCCCCGCCCGAGTTGGCAACGGTGTCGAGGCTGACGTAGGTGGTCCCGCCCCGGATCGCCGCGAGGGCCTGGTCGTACGTGGTGACGCCACCTGAGGCGGTGAAGTCGGCCGCCGTCAGCGTGCCGACGAGCGGGCTCGAGCCGGAGACGAGCGGGAAGATCGTCCCGCCGGTGGTCCCTGCCGCGCCGGTATTGATGTGGGCCGCGACGAGGGTCAGCCCGCTGTAGGTGACCTGGTAGTTGATCGAGAGGCCATCCGCGCTGATGACGACCTGGGCGGCGCCGGTCGCCGTCGTGCTGACCGGGGGGACTTCCGAGGCGCCGCTCAGGGCGGCCGTGAACACGCGCGCCGGCGCCACCGCTGAGGCATCCGCGGTTCCAGGGAGGAGGGTCAGCAACAGGATGGCGGCGCCGAAAGCGGCGGACCCAAGGCGGTTCATCATGTGAACGCTCCGTTACGGTGAGTGGCGGCGTCGGCTGCCAACCGGCTCCCGAGAGGCTGGAATTCGAGGATACGCCTCGCTCGCAAACACCGTGGATCTGGCCGTCCTACGGATCGCGGCCCGGCCGCCAGTACGAATGGGTGGTGGCCGGGGGTACGAATGGTTGACGCGTCCTGGAACCGGTGGGAGGATGACGCGCAGGGTCCAGCGCGGGAGTCGATCCCGGGGGATCTGAGCACGAATCCCGGCCTGTTCGGCCGCTTGCGACGCTTGATCGTGCCGTTCCGAGACGGGGTTGAGGCGCCGCCCAACCTTTGGAGTGACGTCTCGGTGCGTACAAGCAACGCTAACTCAACCGATGGTCGTCGCGGCCGGTTCGCGATCGCGGTGGCGATCATTGCCCTCATCGGGGTCGTGCCGCTCATGACCGTCGGCGCGACCGCCGGAACCAGTCCTGGAACGACCGGCTCGGTTGCCGCCCCCGCCCTGCCGGCACCGGTCGGCCAGCCGGCGATCAAGCCGGCCGACCGGCCGAACCCCGACCAGGTCCCGCTCGTTGCGGTCACGGCAGCGGGCACCGGCGCCCGGCTCGTCATCAGCGCCCCGAAGACGGTCTCCGTCGGCCAGACGGTCACGATCGTGCTCAAGGCGATCGGGGTGAAGAACCTTGCCGGGTACGAAGGTATCCTGCGGTTCGACTCGGCCGTCGCCGAGTTCGACGGCCTGAGCCAGCGCTCGATCGCCCTGGCCGGGCTCGGCCGTGACGTGGAGCCGCTGGGCCCGATCGTGATTCCGTCCGGCGTCGCATTCGGGCTCTACTCCTGCAGCCTCGCCGGCTGCGGTGGCACTTCGAGCAGGACGACCCACCCCGGCGCCAGCGGCTCGGTCACCCTGGCCAAGCTGACCCTCGTGCCGACGGCCGCCGGTCAACTCTCGATCGGCCTCGGCTCGATGCGCTTCGTCGATGCCAGCGGCACGCTCCTGGCGATCAGGCTGCCCGGCACGATCAGCGTCCAGGTCGGGACCGGCTCCACGGCCTACCCGGCACCCGCCGCCCCGGCCCTCCGGCCCGCTCCCGCCCACCCGGTCACGAGCGCCGATATCAGCGGTGACGGCTTCGTGGGACCGGCCGACCTCAACACCGCGACGATTGCCTGGGGCCTCGCCCGCGAGTCGGGCAGGAGCTGCGGACTCGTCAATGACCCGGCCGACGTGAACCACGACGGCTGCCTCGACGTCCAGGACCTCCAGCTGATCGCGGCCCGGGTGGCCCCGCGGCCGGCCCCGCTTGCCGACCACCTCGGCCAGCCGCTCGTCGCCGCGACCTTCACCGTCAACTCGACGTCGGACGCCGCGGACGCGACGCCCGGCGACGGGATCTGCGCGACCGCCGCGGCCGTCTGCTCGCTGCGAGCGGCGATCACCGAGGCAAACCTCCATGCCGGTCCGGACACGATCCTGTTCAACATTCCGGGCGGCGGCGTCCAGACGATCAAGCTGGGCAGCACCCTGCCGATCATCAACGACACGACCGGTGGCGTCACGATCGACGGCTACAGCCAGCCGGGCGCGTCCCCGAACACCGATCCGCTGATCGACAACGCGGCGATCATGATCCAGATCACCTCCACCCCTGACCCGACCACCGACGGGATCTTCGTGAGCTCCGCGAACAACACGATCCGTGGGCTGGCGATGTACAACCTGCACCGCTCCATCTCGTTCCAGACAACGAGTGCCCACGACAACAGCGTGATCGGCAGCTTCATCGGCACGAACGCGGCCGGAACCTACTTCTCGCCCAATTTCGTCAGCGGCGGCAACGGGATCAACGTCACCCTGGGTGCCAGCTATACGACCGTGGGCGGCACCGATCCAGCCGATCGCAACGTGATCACGGGCAACTCGGCCAACGGCTTCTCGACGTACAACGAGCAGACCGACCACAACGTGGTCTACGGCAACCTGATCGGCCTGGCCCCGAACGGCCAGTCGATCCGGACATGCAGCGTGCAGTGCTACGGCCAGGTCTCGCACGGCGTCGACATCAACAACGGCTCGTCCTACAACGTCATCGGCGGGACCGGCCCAGGCCAGCGCAACGTCATCTCGAACAACCGGGGCGAGGGCATCGAGTTCAGCCACGGCAGCACCACCGACAGCAACCGGGCGATCGGCAACTACATCGGGACCGATGTGACCGGCAACGCCGGCGCCGCCAACAAGTTCGGCAACGGCTTGAACGGGGTCCACCTCCAGGACCAGGTGACTGGCGACACGGTTGCCTTCAACGTGATCGCCAACAACGCCCGGCGGGCCGACGGCTCGGAGGTCATGGGCGGGATCGGGATCGAGGGCTTCTATGCCGCCGGCGGCTCGATCCACGACAACCTGATCGGTGTCGGCGTCGACGGCACGACCGCCCTGCCCAACAACTTCTTCGGGGTGAACATCCACTTCAATGCGAGCTGGATGACGATCGGCCCGGACAACATCATCGCCAACAACCCGACCGGCGTCGTCGTCAGCGACGCCACGGACCTGTACAACACGATCACCCAGAACTCGATCTACAACAACGGGACGGCCGGAACCGGCCTCGGGATCCAGCTCCTCAACCATTCGAACAGGTCGATCGCGGCACCCACCCTCGGCGCGAGCGGCGTGTCGTTGACGGCCGCCAGCGGGACGGGCTGCGCCGGCTGCACCGTCGAAGCGTTCAGGGCAGCCCCGGACTCGGGCGACGCCAGTGCCGGCCACGCCGGCCAGGGCAAGGTCTTCCTGGGCAGCAACCTCGTGCCGGCCAGCGGCGCCTTCACCGTCGGCTTCAACACGACCCTCAGCGCGGGCAACCTTGTGACCGCCACGGTCACCGATCCGGCCGGCGACACATCGCAGTTCAGCGCGAACGTCGCGGCGTCGATCTCCGGGCCAACCCCACCCCCGACGCCTGTCCCGACGCCTACGCCCACGGCCAAGACGTACGTCGCCGACACGTTCACCCGCACGCTGTCGAGCACCTGGGGCCGGGCCGATGTCGGCGGCAACTACGCCGCCTTCTACTGCACGAATCCCGATATGAACGTGACCGGCACGGCCGCCATCGTCCTCGTACCTGATCCCCACAATCCCACGAGCTGCACCGAGCCCGTCACCGTCAACACGAACTACCGGGGCGGCTACCTGACCAATGTCAGCGCCCAGAACGTCGACGTCCGGTTCCGGGTGGCCACGGCCACCCTGGCCACCTCGGACAACATCAACGTCGGCTTCGACGTCCGCCGGGTCTCGGGCTTCACCTCGTATCGTGGGCAGGCCCGCCTCACCGCAGCCAACCAGGTCTGGCTCCAGGCCGACACGGTGATCAACGACAACATGAACCCGCTCGGGACAAGCACCCGGGCACACGCGGCCAGCGTGGCCAGCGCGGCGTTCATCTGGGTCCGCGGCCAGGTCACCGGGACCAACCCCACGACGATCAAGATGAAGGCCTGGAACGACGGGACGGCCGAGCCCGCGAGCTGGGACTACAGCGCGACCGACTCCACCGGCAGCCTTCAGGCGCCGGGCGCCGCCGGCCTCGTCACGTGGTTGTCGGCCGCCTGGAACCAGGGCCCGATCACCGTCACCTTCGATGACTTCAACGTCACCTCGCCGATCGGCGGCACGGTGCCCGTGGCCCCGGTCGCGAACTTCAGCCTGGCCCAGGTCCCCGGGACGCTCAAGGTGAACTTCACCGACACCTCGACCGGAGGCGCGCCCACGTCGTGGTTGTGGGACTTCGGCGACGGCTCGGGATCAACGAGCCAGAACCCGAGCCATACCTACGCCGGATCGGGCACCTACCAGGTCAAGCTGACCGCCACGAACGACGGCGGCTCCACCTCGAAGACGGCCCCGGTGACCCTTGCGCCGTTGCCGGGCGCCCCAGTCGCCGGCTTCGGGTGGGTCCAGCAGGGCGGAACACTGAAGGTCCAGTTCACCGACACCTCGACCAACGTCCCCTCGAGCTGGTCGTGGGACTTCGGCGATAGCCACTCGTCGACCGGCCAGAACCCACTCCACACCTACGCCCATGCCGGGACGTATCCGGTCGTGCTCCACGCCACGAACGGCGCCGGCACTGGGACGACGTCGCAGTCGGTCATCGTCAACGTGGTTGTCCCAGGCGCCACGTACCACAGCCTCACCTCGACCCGGATCCTCGACACCCGGTCCGGGCAAGGCCTGTCTGGTCGGTTCGTGAGCACGGTCGCCCGGGAGCTCGTGGTCACCGGCGCGGGCGGGGTCCCGGCCGGCGCGATCGCGGTCACCGGCAACCTGACCGTCACCGGCCAGACCCGGGCGGGCTTCGTCGCCCTGACCACGACCGCCCAGGCCCACCCAACGACGTCCTCGCTCAACTTCCCGCTCGGCGACACCCGGGCCAACGGGGTGACCGTTGCCCTGACCGGCGGCGGGCACCTCTGGGCGACCTATGTCGGGTCCGGCACCGGCGGGACGACCAACCTGCTCTTCGACGTGACCGGCTACTTCACGCCCTGAACGGATCGGTGAGCCTGCCCATCAACCTCGCGATGCTGGGGCCGGCGACATGAGCTCGCCGCCGATCAAGGGAACGCGGCTCGCCCGGAACGGATTCGCCGCCATGCTCATCACGGGCAGCATGGTCGTGGTGGCCGTCGCCAACCTCCACCCGCGACTGTGGCTGTTCTCGGACGGCGGCGCGTCTCCTGGCGGCGCTTCGGCAATCGGGGAGGTCACGTTCCCACCGCTTGCCGGCGAAGGCGCCTCACCGTCGGCCATGCCGGGCGCCAGCGCGTCGCCATCCGATAGCCTGTTCCCCTCCCCGCCGGCGTCGCCGTCGTTGACGCCCACGCCGACCATCCTCGGTGCAGTCCCGACGCCCCGGCCAACGCCTGTCCCGCCTGTCCCGCCTGCTCCGACCCCTGCTCCGACCCCTGTCCCGACCCCTGTCCCAACCCCGGCCCCTACGCCCACCCCGGTCGTGCCTGCGACCCTGACCCTGGCCGGCAGCACTGAGGCGCTCGCCTCCGGTGGCTCCGCTCGAACCCTGACCGCGACGGTCCGCGACGGTCTCGGCAATCCCGTCGCAGGCCAGGCTGTCAGCTTCAGCACGGTGGCCGGCCCCGGCACGGTGACCGGCCTGGGCGGCGCCATCAGCGACGCCTCCGGCATCGCCGCGACTGACGTCATCGGTGACCTGGCCGGTGCCATCACCATCGAGGCCCGGGCAGGCTCGGCGAATGCAGCGCTCGCGTTTTCAGTCGTCGCCGGGGCACTCGACCATATCGCCCTCTCGCCGACGTCGATCACGATCGGCCCGGGTGAGGCGCAGATCTACGTGACGCTCGCCTACGACGCGGCGGGCAATCTGATCGGCGATGTCTCCATGTCAGCGGTCCTGGAGATCAACCCAAACGGAACCTGCGAGACGGCCACGTGCAGCGCAGCGAAGCACGGTTCCTACACGGTCACGTCGACCTATTCGGGCCTGGTGGCGACAGCCATCTTGCGCGTCCACCGTCACTGAGGCGCCCGGCACCGACGCGCGGGTACGCGGCCAGGCAGGCAGACTCCACCAGACCTCATCGCCGCTCGTACGTTCGTACTGGTCCGAGGCAGGACTGTGCGAGCCTGCACCGGCGCGCCCGTGCACCGGAAAGCCATCCCACTAGTACTTCTGGCCTAGTTCATCGGTCCTAGGACGGTCCTATCGTGGCCCAACCTGCAAGGCTGGCAGGGGACACCCAAGGAGTCGCCCGGACATGCAGCTGACCACCGAACAAGGGGCCAGGTCGTGAGTTTCGTGGTCACCTACCGCGGGCCGACTGCCGCCGCGGCGACGGGCCGCTACCATGCCGATGCCCTCGCCCGGGCTCGGAACGGCTGGGTGCCCCTCGCCGAGGAGCGGCATAGAGACGGCGACGGGGCGGAGTTGGCCGTGACCTACCTTCGCGATCACGTTGCGCTGGCGTACGTCATCGAAGTGCTCGAGGCGATCGAGCCCTCAGCGCTCGTCAGATGAATCCCAAGACGGCACTGATGCTGGAGCTCGTGGATTTCTACGGCATCCTCCAGGTCGACCCGCGGGCCGAACCCGAGGTAATCCGGGCGGCGTACCGAAGCCTGGCCCAGAAATACCATCCAGACATAGCGGGTGGCTCCTCCGAACGGATGGTGGCGATCAACCAGGCATGGTCCGTGCTCGGCGATGTCTCGGCCAAGGGCGCCTACGACCGGGGTCGCCAGGTGCTGCCGCCGGTGCAGGCCGCGGCCCCGCGCGGCGCCCAGCCGGACTGGTCGCCGACCGGGGGGAAGCCCCCGGGTCCAGCCTCCGGCACCGTCCTCGACTTCGGCCGTTATGCGGGCTGGTCGTTCGGCCAGATCGCGCGACATGACCCTGACTTTCTCGAGTGGCTCGCGCGGGCACCGATCGGCCGATCCTTTCGGGCGGAAATCGAAACGCTCCTGTCATCCCGAGCTCGACCGGCAACACCCACAGCCGCTCCGCGCAAGCGCGGATTTGCCCACCGCTGAGGCACCCGACCGATCGGCCGATGGTCCGTGCGAGCAGGGGGAAACCTTTCTCCCTGTTCGATGCCTCAAGGGTGTAGGACCGTGACCTGCGATCGGAGTTGCCTTGACGAGTCCTCGGCCGGTCCAGCGAATGCTCGCCGGGCCCCCTCTTGACGGCCAGCCTGAACCATTCGCCGCCCACCTGGCGCGGCTGGGCGCCCTGCCTCGGTTCGAGGACCCGGGCGTGCTCATCTCGGCCCTCGAAGCGAGCGGGTTGCTCGGTCGTGGCGGGGCCGGGTTCCCGGTGGGCCGCAAGTGGCGCGCCATTGCCGATCGCCGGGACGGTCGGGCGGTCGTCGTGGCCAACGGCGCCGAGGGTGAGAAGGCGAGCCTGAAGGACCAGGTCCTGATGGCCCACCGGCCCCACCTGGTGGTCGATGGCGCCGTGCTCGCGGCCCGCGCCATCGGGGCCCACGAGATCGTCTTCTACGTCGGTTCGGAGCACGTGGCCGCCGTGGCGGCCATCGGCGGGGCGATCCACGAGCGGCGGGGCGAAGTCCGGACCCCCATGCGCCTCGTGACGGCCCCGATCAGCTACGTGGCCGGCGAGGCGTCTGCCGCGGTCCACTACATCAACAGCGCCGACGCCCGCCCCACGATGACCCCGCCCCGGATGTCGGAACGCGGTGTCGCGGGCCGCCCGACGCTCGTCCAGAACGTGGAGAGCCTGGCCTCCGCCGCCCTGATCGCGCGGTTCGGTGATCAGTGGTATCGATCGGCCGGCCGCTGCGAGTCAAAGGGCACCGCCCTGGTCACCCTGAGCGGCGCCGTGGCCGAGCCCGGCGTCCGGGAGATCGAGCTCGGCACGACCCTCGGCGACGTGGTGTCCGACGCCGGCGGCGTCACGAGCGAGATCCAGGCCGTGGTGCTGGGAGGCTATTTCGGAACCTGGGCCGCGCTCCCCGACGCCTGGGATCTGCCCCTCGATCCGGCCGTGATGCGCGCCCGCGGCCTGGCCTTTGGTTGCGGCATCGTTGGCTTGCTCCCCACGAGTGTCTGCGGCGTGCTGGCGACGGCCGAGATCATGGCCTACCTCGCGGATGAGAGCGCAGGCCAGTGCGGGCCGTGCGTCTTCGGGCTGCGGGCCATTGCCGACGCCACGCTGCGGATCGCGAACGGCGCTGCCCGCCGCGGCGACCTCGATGACATCGGGCGGTGGACGGCCGTGGTCGCGGGACGGGGCGCCTGCCGGCACCCGGACGGCGCCCTGCAGCTGCTGTCCAGCGCGCTCGACGTCTTCGGCGATGATTTCGTCGGTCACGCCCGGACGGGTCGCTGTGGAATCACCCGGTCGCGGGTCGGGACCGGGGCAGGGGTCGGGGTGGCCTAGGGTGGAGCGCCGGCTGCGGGTGGACTGGATCAAGTGCGACGGCTACGGACTGTGCGGGGACATGGCCCCCGACCTGATCGAGCTCGACGACTGGCGCTACCCCATCCTCCTGCCGGTGCCGATCGAGGGCGGGCTGGTGCAGGACGCGCTGCGCGCCGTGGACTGCTGCCCGATGAAGGCCCTCGTGCTCGAGAAGAAGCAGCCCGACCGGCGAACGGCGTAGTCCGTGGCCGGGCCGCGGCAACTGCCCGCTAGGGTGCGGCTGTCAGCGCGATCGCCCGAGCGAGCCAGGCTGCCGCCGTGCCCAGCGTCGCGAACTTCTTGCCGGTTGGACCGGCCGGGCCGAGCAACACATCGGACCCTTCGCCGGTGACGTTGAAACCGCCGAGTGACGTTGCCAGCTCCCCGCGTTCGGTCATGCCCGGGGGTGGCCCGACAGCGGTGTTGATGGCCGCCCCAACGACCATGACGAGCAGGTCGTTGGCATGGGTCGTGGTGATGGCTGCTGCACTGGGCGCGGCGTTCGTGCCGATCGCATAGCCCGTCGCATCAATCGGATTGGCCGGGTCCACGCCGCCGTACGCCTGGATGCTGCCCACGGTCGTGCTGATCGCGGAGAAGGTCCACGTGAATGACGCCGGGTCGGCGCCCGACAGGACGTGCCAGAAGACACCCTGCTTGAGCAGCGTGCCGGAGTTGTGTTGCGTTCCAACGGCGGTCCAGCCGGCCGGAGCCACGATGGTGGCCAGGCTGCCCACGTTGATCGTCGCCAGCAGCAGGTCCCCAACACTTGCTCCAGCCGGGCGTGCCACGGCCAGCGAGACGCCCTGGCCGGCCACGTAGGAAGCACCGCTGAAATGGATCCCGGCCCCCGTGATCACGGTCGGTCGGAGGGCCAGCAGCTGACCGATGTTGACGGCCGCCAGGGTCGCCGTCCCGATCCGGCTGCCGGTCGGCCCGGCGGCCCCAAGGACCTGGTCGGAGAGCTCGACTGCGGCTTTGCCCGAAACGGAGTTCACGACCGCTTCGGCCTGCTCGAGCATGCCGGTAGGAGGCGTGATCGTGGCCGCCGTGGCTGTGCCGAAGATGCCCACCAGGAGGTCGCTCCCCGCGCTGGTCGTGACCGACGGCGCGGTGATGAGCAGCGAGCTTGGGTTGGCGTGCCCGGCGGACACGTCGATCGGGCTGGCATGATCAACGCCGACGTACGCGGAGATCAGGCCGGAGGCCGTGTGTGACACGGAGAAGGTCCACTTGTAGGTGGCCGGCTCCGCGCCGCCCGCCACCCTGAAGTAGGTGGCCTGGCGCAGCGCGGTGCCCGACACGTCGTTGCGGACCAGGGTCCAGCCGGCCGGCGCAACCACGGTGGGTGCCCCGAGCACGTCGATGGCCGCGATCATGACGTCACCGCTCAGTAGCCCCGCCGGCCGCGCGATCGACAGCGAGGTGGCCTTGATGGTTGCGAACGAGGCGGCCCGGAAGCCGATCAGGCGGGCGACCGATGCTGTCGCCGGCGCCGACTCGTTGGCGAACGTATCGACAGCCGTCACGCGGTAGTAGACGCTGCCGCCGATCGGGGCCGTTGCGTCGTCGTAGGCCGACGCCAGCAGGAGGCTCCCGTTCAGCTTGGTGAATGGACCACTGGGCGAACTCCCGCGATAGACGTTGTAGCCGGCCAGGTCGGACTCGCTGTTGTCGCTCCAATCGAGGTGCACGGCCCGCGAATCGAGGCGCGTGGTCAGGCCGGCTGGGGCTCCGGGCAGGACGATGTAGGTCAGCGTGACGTCGCGCAGGGTCGGTGTCTGATCGGGATCGCTGGTCGAGAGGATGGCCTGGTACTGCGCGTATCGAGACGCTGCGTTGATCGGATTCCCGGACGCGCTGATCGGCTGGAAGGCGCTCCAGGTCCCATCAGGGGTGGCTGTGTCGCCGGTGCGGACGCTCATCGCCAGGGCGGTCCCGGTCGGTAGATCGGCCGTCCACGACTGGCTGAGCCAGGACACCCGTCCGCCGGCGTCGAGGACTCGTGATGTGAAGGTGGCCGGGCTCGAATACGGGGTCATCCGCAACCAGTCAACGCCGACCGACGTGCCGCCGTTGTTGTAGTCGCTGACGACGGGCCGCATCGTGGCGCCGATCGAGACGGCCTGCGTGTCAACCACGGTGCCGTCGATCGAGAAGACGATGCTCGACGCGGTCCAGTCGATCCGGAACCGATGGGCTGACCCGATCCACGATCCCGCGATCAGGTGATCGGCGGTCGTGCCGTTGTTGTTCGTCCGGGCGTACAGGCTGCTGGTCGTGTTCAGCGTGCTGAACATGGCCCAGTACTCGCCGTTGACGTTCTGGAGGAGCTGCCCGAAGCCAACATGCTGGAACGAATCTCCGCCGAAGGTTGCAACGAACTCGATCGAGCGCCCAGCCGCGTAGTAGGCGTCGGTCGCCGCCAGGGCGCCATCGACCGTCAGGGCTCCCGACCCAACCGTCGCGCCGCCGCCCGTCCATGGCGAGCTCGACCAACCGGCCGGCAGGCCTGGCCCGCCCGAGAACTCTTCACCCACGGTCGGCGCCAGGGTCACTTCGCCATCAGCGATCTGGGCGACGTACGTGTTCGTCCCGGACCCAGCCCCGAAGTCGGCGCTGGTCGTATCGGTCAACCCCGCCGGCTGGGTCGTGAAGGACCAGGTGCTGTCGGCGACGAGGTGGTTGCCGGCCACATCGGTGACCCCCGTGGTCACCCGCGCGGTGTAGGTGGTGCTGGGGGCAAGGTCGATGGCCGGGTCAAGCGTCGCGGTGCTCGTCCCGCCGCTCCAGGTCACGGCCGCCGTGACCGGCGAGCCGGCGCCCTGCCGGGTCAGCGTGAACGTGGCAGGGCTCACCGTTGCCGGGTTGAGCGGCTCGGAGAAGGTCACGGTCACGTTCGTGGATAGCGCCACGCCGGTTGCGGCGGGGCTCGGCGTTCGACCGATGATCGTGGGCGGCAGCAGGTCCGCTGCGAGGGTATAGCCGATGTCGACCGACTCGAGGATCGGCGTGACGTTGACGTCGCTCGTGGTGAGCGTCGCCCGGTACTGGACGTAGCGCGACGCGCCGGGGATGTCGGCACCATTGGCCACCGCCGCGAAGGCCGACCATGTCCCGTCGGGCGTCGAGGTATCGCCGGTCCGAACCTCCAGGGACAGCGTGGTTCCCGAGGGAGACGTACCGACGTAGTTGAGATTCCCCCAGGTTGCGGCCCCGCCCGAGTCGAGGACCCGCGAGGTGAACGTGCCCGACGGCGAGTACGGGCTCAGGTGCAGCCAGTCGACGGTCAGTGGAGTACCGGAGACGGCGTCACTGGCAGCCACGAGCATTGGGCCCGTGGTCGCAAAGGCGAGGGTGGTCGTGAAGACCCCGTCGACATAGAAATCGAAGCCGGTGGCCGTCCAGTCGACGCGGTAGCGGTGCGCGGCGCCCAGGAGCCCGGCGCCAAGCAATGTCTGGCCCCCGGCACTCGTCCTGGCGTACACGCCATCGCCGGCCGCTCCGGTGCTGACGATGGCCCACGGATCGTCGAAGTCGACGTCCGTCACGAAGCCGACGTGCTGGAACTTCTGCGCGCCGAAGGTGGCCACGAAC
>JBBRIM010000063.1:0-12823 GCA_038221095.1 Candidatus Limnocylindrales bacterium | reverse complement strand
CGGTTGCGACGACCGTCTCGCGGAGGTCCTCGTCGTCCACCCGGGGCCGATCAGGCCGTCGCGGCGATGGGGGCGTCCCCGCGGAATACCGCGCCCGACTCGGAGTCGAACAAATGGAGCTTCTCGAGCGGCAGCCGGAGTGACAGGTTGTCGCCCGGTTTGACGGCATGGGCCGAACTCACGACCGCGACCAGATCATGGCCTGCCAGCGAGAGGTGGATGAGCTCGTCGTTGCCGAGGTACTCGACGACGTCGGCCGTCGCCTGGAAGGCAGCGTCGTTGGGACCGGCTGGGCCGATATCGAGGTGCTCGGGGCGGAAGCCGGCGATCAGGGTCTTGCCGTGGACCGAGTCGGCCGCTGCCCGCAGGCGGGGCGGCAGCGGGATCGACAGACCGTCACCGCTGAGGATGGCGGTATCGCCCGTGGCCGAGGCGGTGACGGTCGCGAAGTTCATCGACGGGCTGCCGATGAAGCCGGCGACGAACCGGTTGACCGGGTGGTCGTACAACTCCTGGGGCGAGCCGACCTGCTGGAGCAGGCCGTCGTTCATCACCGCGATCCGGGTGCCCATCGTCATCGCCTCGACCTGGTCGTGGGTGACGTAGACCATCGTCGTGCCGAGGCGCTGGTGGAGGCGGGCAATCTCAGCCCGGGTCTGGACGCGCAGCTTGGCGTCGAGGTTGGAGAGCGGCTCGTCCATCAGGAAGACTGCCGGTTCGCGGACGATCGCCCGTCCGAGCGCGACCCGCTGGCGCTGGCCGCCGGACAGCTCCTTGGGCTTGCGATCGAGCAGCTTCGAGAGCTGAATCGTGTCGGCCGCTTCCTTGACCCGGCGCTCGATCTCGGCCTTGGGCACCTTGCGCAGCTTCAGGCCGAAGGCCAGGTTGTCACGGACCGTCATGTGCGGATAGAGCGCATAGCTCTGGAAAACCATCGCGAGGTCGCGATCCTTGGGGGCGACGTCGTTGACAACCTTGGCGCCGATCCGGAGTGTGCCGCCGGTGATCTCCTCGAGTCCGGCGATCATCCGCAGGCTGGTGGTCTTGCCACAGCCCGAGGGACCGACCAGGACCATGAACTCCCCGTCGTTGATCTCGAGGTTGAGATCGTCGACCGCGACGACGTCACCGTACTTCTTGGTGACGTGGTCGAACGTAACGGTGGCCATGCCAGAACCTCCAGCCCGATCGGTCCTGCGTGGGTCCATGCATCCGGCCACCGAAGTGGACTCGGACGGACCCCGTACGCGTTCCGACGGATTGCCCGCATCGTAGCACCGGGTTTGGGTCGATGGCTGGGTCGATGGCTGGGTCGATGGGCTGATGGACGGATGGATTGGTGGCCGATTGGTGCTTCTGGTGCGACAAATGAACGGCTTTCAGGCTGACGGCCGTCGATCGCGGCGGCAGCAGCCGGAGACTCATCCCGGGGTGAGCGTGCGGCGGCATGAAACCGAGATGGGACCAACCCACCGGGGGCTCATCGCCCTAGATCCGAACCGGAATCGTGCTGTTTGTCGCCCTGGGCGCAACGATCGGCCACGCGGCGCCTACCGGACCGAGAGCTGCCAGCTGACGTGGAGTCGCGCGCTGGGACTGATGGTCGGTCGCGGCCAGGCTAGGCTCGCTCGAGGGCCGGGTCTTCGTGGACGGCGGCGCCCTCGATCAGGGTGAGCAGGACGCGCGTCTCGCCGAACGGTCCGGCCTCCGGACCCAGGATGTCCCGGTCGAGGATGGCCAGGTCGGCCAGCTTGCCAACCTCGATCGTGCCGCTGACGTCGTCGAGGTGGTTGACCCAGGCGCTGCCGGTCGTGAAGGCCGCCAGGGCCGCAGCCAGGCTGAGCCTCTCCTCGGGCAGGAACGACGGCTGGCCTCGATCATCGGGTGAGATCCGGCTGACTGCAACCTCGATCTCGGCCATCACGTTGGGCGTGCTGACAGTCCAGTCCGAGCCACCCACGAGTCGGGCACCCGCGTCGTGCAGGCTCGCGAACGGGTACTGGAGCGAGACCCGGTCGGGCGGCAGGAACGGGATCGTCAACTCGTCCATCTGGGTTTCGTGGCAGGCCCACAGCGGCTGGATGTTGGCGGCAACGCCAAGTCCGGCGAAGCGCGGGATATCGGCCGGGTCGATCAGCTGGAGGTGGGCGAGGTGGTGGCGACCGTCCGACGGGCCGTTGGCGCGTCGGGCTCCTTCGATTGCGTTCAGCGCCTCGCGCACGGCCCGATCGCCGAGGGTGTGGAGATGGACCTGGAAGCCCTCGGCATCGAGCCTGGTGACGACCTCGTTCAGGAGCCCGGGTTCGACGAAGCTGAGGCCGCGGTTGGCGGTGGGTGTGCCGCCGGCGTCGAGATAAGGCTGGAGCATCGCCGCGGTGTAGTTCTCGGCGACTCCGTCCTGCATGATCTTCACGGTCGTTGTGCGCAGGCGGCCGATCGTGCCGGTTCGCCGACCCTCGATCAGCTCGTCGATCTGGTCGGCCCCGCGCTCGCGTTCCCACCACTGGCAGGCGATCGCCCGGCCCGTGAGCCTGCCTCGCTCGGCCATCAACCGATAGGCAGCAAGGTCATCGGGCGTGACCCAGGCATCCTGCCAGGCACTGATCCCGAAGCCCTGGAGGTAGGCCTGGGCAAGTTCGAGTCCACGGGCCAGGTCTTCGACCGTCGGCGCCGGAGTCAGCCGGCGGACGATCTCCATCGCACCCTCGTGCAGCGTTCCGCTCGGTTCGCCACTGGCGTCCCGCTCGATTCGACCGTCCGGTGGATCGCTGGTATCGCGATCAATCCTGGCCAGCTCCAGGGCCCGGCTGTTGGCCCAGGCCCCGTGGCCGTCGCGGTTGACGAAGAAGGCGGGCCGATCCGGTACGACCGCGTCCAGTTCCTGGCGGGTGGGTGTGCCGCCGGGGAATGCCGCCATGTACCAGCCGTCGCCGATGATCCACGGGAGCTCCGGATGGGCCTCTGCGTACGCATGGATCGCCGCCAGGTAGGCCGCCGGGTTGGGTGGCAGGTCGTGGAGCGGGCATTGGAGCAGGCCGATTCCGGCCATGACCGGGTGGACGTGGGCGTCCTGGAACGCCGGCAGCAGGGTTCGTCCGGCGAGATCGATCCGGCGGGTGCGCGGGCCCACGTGTTCTTCGACTTCCCTGACCGAGCCGACCGCGCTGATCCGGCCGGCGCGGACCGCCACGGCTGCGGGCGCCGCGCCCTGGTCGCGCTCCCAGCCGGCCCGCATCGTGACGACGCGTCCGCCGGTCAGGACCAGGTCGGCCGGCTGCTCGTGGGTCACGAGGGCGAGTCCTTCACCGGCCCCATCCTAGCGGGACGAAGCCTGCCGAGCCGACTCGGCGTGCGGTCATACTGGCTCGCGAAGGCCTCGGACTTCGTTCGCTCCGACACCTCAACCGGGGGCAGGGTGTACGTCTCGAAGCGGGTTGCAATCGGCGGGATCGCGCTCGTGTGCGTGGTGGTCGCAGTCTGGCTCAGCGTCAGCGGAACGCTGTTCGGGCCACCCGAGCACCACGTCGATGGCGATGGCCCGCTCGCCTCGCTCAATGGCACCGGGACTCGCATCGGCGAGATCGTCGATCGGAACGCCCCGGGCGTCTGGACCTTCGGGTATCAACTCTGTCTCGCGCAGGGAGACCAGGCCGCGATCATCGACTCGGTCGGGCCGACAACGACGATCGGGACCGGGTTCAAGTATCTCGGATCGCTGATGCGCACCTTCGACGTCCAGGACGGGGTCGACTCAGCTCACGAGGCGATCGGGTCGGTCCAGGGCTTCCCCCCGCCCACCAAGTACGCGCCCGACTACCTGCGCAATGCGATCGGGTACCCGGTGTCCGTCTTGTGTCAGCCTGACCGGCCCAGCCCGCCGGTCACGTACACGGAGTTGCTCGTCGGCTTCTCAGCCGTAGGGACGGACGGCGGTGGCTGGCTCGGGATCGATGTCGGCTACACCGTCGGCGGCCACCACCGCGTTGTCTCGCTCAACTACGATCAGCTCATCTGCGGCACATCGACCGCCGCCCGGTGTGTGAACAATGCTCCGAGCGTCGGCCCTCCCGGGAGCTAGCTCGCCGATCGCCCACGTCGGGAGGGCCGGGAGCCCACGTCGGGAGGGCCGGGAGCCATCGTGCCGCTCGGCTCGGCCCATCATGCTGAACGTTGGGGTGGCCTACGGGGGTCGAACCCGTAACCTGCGGAACCACAATCCGCTGCTCTGCCGGTTGAGCTAAGGCCACCAAGGGCGAGCGATCGGGAGTATAGCCCGGCGGCGACTCGAGCCGCTTCGAGGCCGCCCGGGGGGACCCTCGCTGGGTCGAGGGGTTTGGGAGGTTCGGGCATACCCCCCATGTTTCACTGACGGTCTTTGCTGGCCGTTACCCACTGCCTTCTCCGTGCCGGCTGCGCAGAATGTGCCGGGCTGAGCGTGGGCCGGGATGAAGTGCCTCCGAAGTTGCTCGGAACGGGCTCGAACAATGTCGGGAGTGTGCCTCTGAAACCTGGGGGGTATAGCCGGGCCAGCCGGGCCAGCCGGGCCGCGGAAGGCCGGCCGCCGGGTATAGCCGGGCCAGCCGGGCCAGCCGGGCCGCGGAAGGCCGGCCGCCCCGCGGGGCCTCTCAGGCGTTCGCGGTCTCGAGCAGAGACCGGCCGGTCACGGGTCGCCGGGCTTCCAGTACTCGGGTGAAAAGGTCCTGGTAACGCGCGCCGATGCCCGGCCAGAGCATGTCGCGGCTGTAGGCATGGGCCCGCGCGCCGATGGCGGCGCGTCGAGCCGGATCGCGGAGCAGGCCGATGAAGGCCGTGGCGAGGGCGGCAGGATCGGGCTTGGCCAGGACGCCCCGGCCACCGGCCAGGAGTTCGCTGGCGTAGGCGTATGGGGTCGAGACGACGGCCTTACCGGCGCCCATCGCGTGGGACAGGGTGCCGGCCACCATCTGGTCGAGATTCGGGTATGGCGTCACGAACATGTCCGCGGCCTGGAGCCAGCGTCCGAGCTCAGTCCGGCCGACGAAACGATCGACGAACTCGACGTGGTCGCCCAGGCCGAGCGTCCGGACCTGGGCCTGGAGTGATCGCCGGTAGACCTCGCCCTCGCCCCGGAGCAGATCCGGATGGGTGGGTCCCAGGATCATGTAGCGGGCCGTTGGCACAGCCGCCACCACCGCCGGCATCGCGGCGATCGCCAGCTCATAGCCCTTGCCCGGCCCGAGCAGCCCGAAACTGAGCAGGAACGGCGCATCACTCAGCGACAGGCCCGGCTTGGCTTCGTTGGGATTGATCAAGGGCAGGTCGGGCACACCGTGGGGGATCATCTCGATCCGCGCCCGGTCCACGCCGTACGTCTTGACCAGGAGCTCCACCGCCGCCTGAGACATGACCACGGTCGCCGCGGTCGCAGCAGCCAGTTCAAGCACGATCCGGCGCTGGGCCGGGGTCGGCCGGCGGCCGAGCGAATGGAGGGTCGCCACGGCGGGCAGGTTCAGGGCCCGTACGAAGTCGAGCACCCATTCGCCATCCGGGCCACCCCACATCGTGAAATCGTGCTGGATCGAGACCGCATCCACCCGGCAGCCGTCGAGGGCACGAGCCACCCGGACGTAGTCCTCGGGCACGTCGCGCCGGATCCGGTGATGGACCTCGGTGGGATAGGGCGCCTCGTGATCAGGCGGCGTCAAGGCGACGATTTCGCGGTTGCCACTGGCACGGCCGAGATCGCTGGTGAAGGTGGCGATGCCGCATCGGCGCGGCGGATAGGAGGACGCGAAGGCGATTCGGATCAGAACGCTCCTGAATGCAGCAGCACCCGGCGAGTCGCCGAAGCGGGGGAACATCGAGCCGGGCACGCACGGATGGCGGGTCGTCGCACGAATGCTCCACCGATCAGGGCTCAACTCCACAGTGCGCTCGACCATGGCCCGCTGTCAAACGTGGCCTCGCGCGGTGTGCACGGCCGGGGCGGTGCGCTATCGCACCGAACCTGGTGCGGAGTCGCACCGGCAGGTCCCTGCGGCTTCCGCTGTCGTGCGCAACCGGTACCCCTGTTCAGGCCGACCCGGACGATTGCGCGGTCCCGAATCCGCCGGTCCGGACGTACGGTCAGGGTCGTCGCCGGCCCCAGCCGCGGCTTGAACCCGAGGAACCCATCGTGCTCTCGACCCGTCCGACGCTCCGGCCCCCACTCGCGGCTCTTGCGTTGGCGACCCTTCTCGCCCTGGTCCTGCCCGTGACGGCCTTCGCCTGGGGCAGCAACGCGTTCAGCACCACGTCCGAGCAGCAGCTCTTCCAATTGACCAACCAGGCCCGGGCGGCGGCCGGTCGGCGGGCGCTCCACTGGGACTCCGCCCTCGCCTCCATGGCTCGGGCACGGGCCAAGGACATGATCGTCCGGAACTACTTCGCCCACCAGATTCCACCCGACGGCCACACCGTCTTCGACGTGATGAGCAACGCGGGCTACTGCTTCAACCTGGCCGGCGAGAACATCGGCTGGAACAACTACCCGGACGACCAGTCGACGAGTCAGATCCAGACGATGTTCATGAACTCGCCCGATCACCGCCAGAACATCCTCGGCCCGGCCTGGGACGTGATGGGAATCGGCGCGTACAAAGGCCCCGACGGCAAGAAGATGTGGGCGGTCGTATTCGCCGACAAGTGCGGATCGGTAGCCCCCAAGCCGACACCCAGGCCGGTCAAGCCCAAGCCGCCGGTCAAGCCGGCTCCGACCAAACCGAAGCCGGCTCCAATCCCCAGCCCCAGCCCGGTCCCCACCCAGACGCCGGGCTCGACGTCCTCGGCCGCACCAACGACCACCGACAACCCGACGCCGAGCCAGGACCCGGGATCCAGTCCGATCCCCTCTGGCGAGGTCGCGCTGGCCGCCGGCGGCTCGCTCCGGATCTCCGAACCGCCTCCGTCCCAGGGGCTCTTTGACTCGATCGCAGCGGGCATTGCCGGCCTGTTCTTCGGCAACTGACGGCCGTCCCGCCATGGCCATGTCACAGCCGATCCTCGAAGCGCGCGACCTGACCAAGCGCTACGCCCTGGGCGAGACCAGCGTGGATGCCCTGCGGGGGATCTCGCTGACCGTCCAACCGGGTGAATTCGTGGCCCTGATGGGCGCCAGCGGTTCAGGCAAGAGCACGCTCCTGCACCTGCTCGGGGGGTTGGATCGGCCGACCAGCGGCGAAGTCGTCCTGGGTGGCGAGACGATCAGCGGCCTAGATGACGACGCGGCGACTCGGCTGCGCCGGGATCGGACCGGCTTCGTCTTCCAGTTCTTCAACCTGATCCCGTTGCTCAATGCCGTCGAGAACGTGGGTCTGCCGTTCACGATTGCCGGCCAGGATCCCCGACGGGGCGAGGCCGCCGAGCGCATTCGGGAGGTATTCCGACTGGTCGACCTCAGCGGCAAGGAGCGCCACCGGCCGGACCAGCTGTCGGCCGGTGAGCAGCAGCGGGTCGCGATTGCCCGGGCCCTCGTCAACCGGCCCGCGATCGTGCTGGCCGATGAACCCACCGGCAACCTCGACTTCACCACCGGCGGCGAGATCCTCGAGGCACTCTGGCGGTCGTGCGCGGAGGGTGGCCAGACGATCGTGCTGGTCACCCACGATGCGAAGGCCGCGGCCTATGCCGACCGCGTACTCGTGGTCCAGGACGGCCTGATCCGCGACCAGATCGTGCTGGGTCGACGCTCCGACCACACGGCCGCGCCACTCATCGCCCGCCTCGCCCAGCTCGGGTTGTGATGGCGGGCCGATGACGGGCCTGGCCCCGTTCGCCTGGCGCAGCCTGCGGGCACGGCCACTTCGGACGGCCCTTTCGGTAGTTGGCATTGCCCTCGGCGTGGCGGTCCTCTTCGCAGCGCTGGCGACGAACGCGGCCATTGAAGCAGGCGTGGGGCGGACGGTCAGCGACGTCATGGGCCGGGCCGATCTGCGCGTTGGCGCATTCGAAGAACGGGGCCTGTCGGCGGCGTCAGTCTCGGCCATCGCGGGTACGCCCGGCGTCGCCCGCGCAGCGCCTCTGTTCGAGCAGCGAACCTATCTCCAGCGCGATTCGCTGGGCAACGCCGCCTCGGCCGCCGCTGTCTGGGCCGCCCCGCTGGCCGTGATCGGGATCGACCCGTTGCTCGATGCGGGCAGCGGCGGGATCCATGACGTCCGGCTTGCCTCGGGCACCGGACTGACGCCGGGGTCCCGGACCGACGCCCTTATGCCGGCGAACCTTGCCCGCGACCTTGGAGTCGGGCTGGGCGGATCGGTCGTCCTGCTGGGCACCAACGGGCCGGTCTCATTCAAGGTGGTCGGGCTGCTGGCCGGGGGAGGGCCCGACCCGACGAACACCGGCCGGGCGATCGTCGTCCCGCTCGCTGCCACGGCCGCCCTGTTCGGTTCGCGCGGCGCCAGCTGGGTGGACGTGACCCTCGGGACCAATGCCACCGTTTACACCGTCGCCGCCGAGCTCGACCAGCGCCTCACCTTCGAGCCGTACGTCCTGTCCGACCGGGCCGACCTGACCGCCTCACTGCGTGCCTCGACGTCGGGCTTCCAGGCGATGACCGCGCTGATCGCGGCAGTCACCCTGTTCGGGGGCGCCTTCCTGATCTTCAACACGCTGTCCATGACCCTGTCCGAGCGGGTCCGTGAAATTGGGCTCCTGCGGGCGGCAGGGACCAGCCGCGGCCAGGTCCATCGGCTTGTCTTCCTGCAGGCGATGCTGCTGGGCGTTGCCGGCTCGATCATCGGCCTGCTCCTTGGCATCGGCCTGGCGATCCTGATCAGCGGAACGCTCGGCTCGCTCGGGGATGGCGTACCCATCGACGGACCGATCATCCCGCCGATGGGCGTTGCCCTGGCGGCGGTAGTCGGTCTCCTCGTCACCCTCGCAGCGGCCCTGGAGCCGGCCGTACGGGCCGGCCGGATCTCGCCGATCGAGGCGCTCCGGCCACCGATCGCCGGCCGTCATTCGGTCCCGAGCCAGTTGCGCTGGCTGGTCGCCGTGGTGCTGACCGTGGGTGTTGCCGGCCTTGCGTTGTGGCCGATCGGGCTCGGGCCGGTAGGCCCCGGCCAGGCCGGGGCGACGGTTGTGCGGCCGCTCCTCGTCTACGCCGTCCTGCTCGTGGTCACGCTCCTGACGCCGCTCCTGCTCGGCCCCCTCGGCCGGCTGGCCGGGCTGCCCTTCGCCCTGTTCATGCCAGCCGAGGTTCGCCTGTCGCGGGGCGCCCTGGTTCGCGACCGGCAGCGAACGGCCTTGACCGTCGGGGCCCTGACCATCGGGCTGGCCATGATCGTGGCCCTCGGCGGCCTGTCCGGAAGCGCCCGCGCCTCGACCGATGCGTGGCTGACGGACGTGATTCCGGGCGACCTCGTCGCGACCTCGATCCGGCCGGTGGCCGCCGACGAGGGCGTCGCGCAGCAATTGGCGGGCGTCGACGGGGTTGCCCGGGTGAGCCCGGTCGCCCGCTTTGCCGTCGCGTTCCGGGGCGTCCGGCTCGATGCGGCGGCCGTGGCCGGGACCGACCTCGCGGTCGACGGCCGGCTGACCTTCGTGGCCGGCGACCGTCGGGCGGCCCTCGTCGCGCTCGACGCGGGCGGGTCCACGATCGTGCCCCGGGCCGTTGCGGACGAATTCGGCCTGCAGGTCGGCGACACCCTCCAGTTCCCGGTCGGCGGCAACCAGGCCGTGGCGGAGCGGGTCGTGGGGATCGTCGCCCGGGGTCTGCCCGGTCAGTCCGGCGAGGCGATCCTGCTCGGTTGGTCCGACGCAGGCGCCCGGTTTGGCGTCCTCGGCGCCGACGCCTTCGCGATTCGTTTCGCTCCGGACCGGGCAGCCCTGGCAGGGCCGGCGGTGGCGACCGTCGCGCGCGGGCTGGCACTTGAGCCGACGCCCCTGGCGAGGATCGAGGGCGCGATCAGCGACGCCTTCGGCCGGGTCTTCGGGCTCTTCGATGGGCTGGCCCTGCTGGCCGTCCTGATCGCGGGGCTCGGGATCGTCAACACCCTGACGATGAATGTCTACGAACGCGTCCGGGAGATCGGAATCCTGCGGGCGGCTGGCATGACCCGGCGCCAGGTCTGGCGGATGGTGGTGGTCGAAGCGGGCATGCTCGGTCTCGTCGGTGCCATTCTCGGCTGCCTCACCGGGGTGGCCCTCGGATTCGTCCTGGGCGGCGTGGCCGGATTTGGGCGGTCAAGCGGCCTGCCCTCGATCCCCTGGTCGACGATCGGACTGGCTGCCGCGTTCGGGATCGGGATCGCGATGCTGGCCGCCTCCCAGCCGGCCCGGATTGCCAGCCGGATCTCCATCGTCCGGGCGGTCCAGTTCGAGTAACCGGAGGCCACCTCCAACTCGCCCGACGGACCGGGCGCTGCTAGACTCGGGGCACAGGTCGCCGCCGATCTGGTGACGCCATGGAGATTCGGACGTTGCTCGTGACCCCGCGCCTGAACCGATTGCCCGCCGCCGAACGCGGGATCACGATTGGCGATTTCCTCGTCCCGGTCAGCCTCGGCGAACGCATCAGCACCCGGGCACGGCACCTCGCCCTGATGATCGTCGGTGCCCTGTTCATCGCCCTGACGGCCCAGTTCGTCATCCCGCTCAGCCCGGTGCCGATCACCGGCCAGACGCTCGGCGTCCTGTTGGTCGGCGGGGCGCTCGGCACGAAACGGGGCGGGTTCTCGACCCTGCTCTACGTCGTGCTGGGCTTCTTCCTGCCGGTCTACGCCGGTCACGCTCAGGGCATCAGCCACATTCTCGGGTCGACTGAGGGTCACCTGGTGATGGGCGCCAGCGGGGGCTACCTGGTCGGGTTCATCTTCGCCGCGGCCCTGGTCGGCCGTCTGGCCGAGCTCGGCTGGGATCGCAACTTCCTGGGTGCCGTGGCAGCGTTCGTTGTCGGGAACCTGGTGATCTACGCCTTCGGGGTGCCCTGGCTCATGCTTGCCACCGGTCTCGGCCTTGATGGTGCGATTGCCGGCGGCGTCACTCCCTTCCTGCTCGGCGATAGCCTCAAGATCCTGGCCGCGGCGGCGCTCTTCCCAGCCGCCTGGTGGCTTGTCGGCAGGCGGCCCGCCGAGCGCTAGCTCGGTCCTACTTCCGGACGGCCGCGCTGAGGCTGCGGTACGACGCACCAAGCATGCTGGCGACCTCGGGCCAGTACCGGTCGCCTACCCCGGTCGGGCCATCCGGGTCGGCGGTCGCGCCCCGATCGCGGACCTCGGCGGCCATGCCCCGCAGGTTGCCCGCCTTGCCGCCCGACATCGACAGGAACCGAGGCCGCGCCACGGCAGCACTCGCGGCACGAGGATTTGCGCGGCCGCTACGATGCTGGTGATGCCCACCCGCCCGCCGGCCGCACCCGTCCGCGACCTCGCTGATACGCACGATCGTGCGGCCGGGATGAATCGGATCGGCCTGTACGGCCCGGACAGCGAAGCATGGCGCCTGAACCGTGAGGCGACGCTCCTGCTGGGAGCCGGACCGCGCGCCCTGCTCATGCAGATTGCCCACCCGCTCGTTGCCGAAGGGGTCGCCCAGCACAGCAACTTCAAGGCCGACCCGTGGCGGCGGCTGCGGGCGACCCTCCGGAGCTACCTGACGATCGTGTACGGCACGACGACCGAGGCACGCGCCGAGATCCAGCGGCTCAACCGCTTCCACCGGGACGTGCACGGCCTGGTGAGCGACCCGGCCGTGG
This sequence comes from Candidatus Limnocylindrales bacterium, assembly GCA_038221095.1. Lineage (GTDB taxonomy): Bacteria > Chloroflexota > Limnocylindria > Limnocylindrales > CSP1-4 > Palsa-1033. Next base: position 1,110 of record JBBRIM010000063.1, on the reverse strand, counting down.
CCAGGATCTTCGGCCCGTCGTACGAGGCTCGCGACCCGGACCTTTCGCTGTGGGTCTACGCAACCCTGATCGACGCGACGCTGGTCGTCCACGAACGCTGGATCGGAGGGCTGAGCGCACCTCAACGAGCGAGGTTCTACGAGGAGACGCGCCCGATCGGACGCGCCTTCGGCGTGCCAGACTCGCTGCTGCCAACCGACGTGGAGGCCTTCGATGCCTACATCGCCCGGATGATCGGCCCGGATGGGCCCGTCCAGGTGGGACCAATCGCCCGGGAGCTCGCCGCCTCGATCCTGCGGCCGCCCCTCGGCCCGCTCCACCCGCTCCTGGCCGGCATCCCGGACTGGCTCTACGCCTGGACGCTGTGGCCGGCGATCGGCCTGTTGCCGCCCCGGATCCGGCTGGGCTACGAGTTGTCCTGGGGCATCCGTCAGCGGGCTGTTTCGGCCTGGCTGACCGCGGGCTATCGAGCCTGGCGGCCGCTCCTGCCGGTCGGCCTTCGAACGATGCCCTGGGCCCTCTCGGCCGATGTCCGACTGGCCACGCTGTGAGCGAGCCGCTGATCCTGGCGATTGACCTCGGCACGACCGACGCGAAGGCCGGGTTGTTCACGTTCGACGGCCGGCAGGTCGGGCTGGCCCGAGCCGGCTACCCCACCAACCGGAATGGCCACGGCGTGGCTGAACAGGATCCCGAAGCCTGGTGGGCCGCGGTCGTGGAGACCACCCGGCAACTCCTGGACGGCGGAGCGGCGGAGGGCACGTCCGGCTCGCCCGAGATCGCAGCGGTCTGTTGCGTCGGCCAGGGACCGACCCTGGTCCCGGTCGACGGCGGCGGGCAGGCGACCGGTCCTGCGATCACCTGGCTCGACTCCCGGGCGGCGGCCGAGGTCGACGAGCTGGCAGCGATGACCGGCCGGTTCAGCTGGGAACTGGGCGTGCTGCCGGCGGCCCTCCACCTCGAGCGCAATCACCCGACTGCCCTCGGCGATCCGCGCTGGTACCTGAACGCCTGGGAAGCCATTGCCTGCCGGATGACCGGCGTTGCGGCCGAGACCCGCCTCGTCGGCCAGCGGCGAGCCGATCCCGGGGATGTTGCCGGATCCGGGAT
>JBBRIM010000062.1:0-12975 GCA_038221095.1 Candidatus Limnocylindrales bacterium | reverse complement strand
GGATCGCGGCGCTGGCCGGGCGGCGAACCGTGGATGGCATCCCACAGGAAGAAGACGAGGGTCACGATCGCCGGGCCGAGCAGGCGCGGGAGAGCCACCGCCCGGATCGCGCCGGCGGCGATCGCGACGACCGCGGCGTAGGTCCCGGCCGACCAGAACGCCGCTCGGCGGTTGCGCTCGCGCAGGACCGACAGGCGAAAGCCGAGCAGGCCGCCAACCAGCGCATCCGTCAGCGCAAGCACGACCAGTGCGCTCTCGGACAGCGAGCCGGTGCCGCTCGTCGAAGTAGCGCTGCTGGCGGGCTCGACCAGGCCGCCCTGGACCAGCGCCGCGGCCCCGATGAAGGCCAGGAACGAGACGAGCACCGACAGGGCAAGAACGATCGTCCGGTCGTCGCCGGTAGCCGGACTCAGCCGCTGGAAGAGGTGGACCTCGAGGGCAAGCGCCCGATCGAGCAGCGCTGCCACGAGGATCAGCGCCACGACGATCGGCAGGCCGACCGGGACGATCCGGATCGTCCCCAGACAGGCGACCGCCGCCAGCGCCGGCAGGATCGTGGCCTCGACCGGAATCCCGCGTGGGTGACCGGCGCCGAGGAGCCACAGTGCGCCGAACACGACCGCGGCCCCCAGCAATCCGGCCACGAGCCAGTCGAGCGGACAGTTGAGCAGACGGGACAGCCCGACCACGGTGGTGCCGAGCACGACAAGTTCGCGCCGCTCGGCGCTCCGGGATTCCATCGGGCCGATCGTACGCGACCAGCCGCTGCCCGAACGGGCGGTCGGGACCTCAGCCGGCCGCGGTCGCGACACGCGCAGCCTTGCCCCCGACCCAGGCCAGGAGGTCAGCCCGCGACCTCGTGTTCAAGACCATGCCCGGCTCGACCCACGCCCGGCGGGCCTGACCAACGGCCCACTCGAGATGGCGGAATTCCTCGATCCGGTGGGCGTCGGAGTCGAGGGCGAGCAGGCAGCCGGCGGCAACCGCCCGGCGGGCGCGCTGGTCGGTCAGGTCGAGGCGATGGTCGGATCCGTTCATCTCCAGTGCCGTACCGGGGCGGGCGGCCTCCGCGAAGATCACGTCCCAGTCAAGATCCAGGTCAGCGCGACCCTGGACCATCCGCCCGGCTGGGTGGGCGATCACGTCGACATTCGGGTTGCGGATCGCGGCCAGGACCCGCCGGGTGAGCTGCTCGCGGGGCTGGCTGCGGCCGACATGCAACGAGGCGACCACCACGTCGTACTGGGCCAGCAGGTGATCGTCGTAGTCGAGCGTCGCGTCGGAGCGGATCTCCAGCTCACAGCCGTGGAGCAGCCGGAAGCCCTCGGCCGAGGTCACGGCCGGAGCCGTCCCGGCGCGCTCCTCGCGCTCGAACCGGGCGTTGAGCTCAGCCACGACCGCCCGCTGGAGGCGGACCCGGTCGGGAGTGAGTCCCCGGGCAATCCCCAGCGACTGGGTGTGGTCGGTCAAGACCTGGTAGGCGTGGCCGCGGGCGCGGGCGGCCTCGGCCATCTGCTCGATCGAGTGGACGCCGTCGGTCCAGTCGGAGTGCGAATGGAGGTCGCCGCGCAAGTCGGCCAGCCGGATCAGCCTGGGCAGGCTGCCCGCCTGGGCCGCCTCGATCTCGCCCCGGTCTTCGCGCAACTCGGGCTCGATGAACGGCAATCCGAGGAAGGCGTAGGCGTCGGCCTCGGTTGGGAAGGTGTGCAGCTCGGCCGGGACGGCGGCCGTGCCGTCCTCGTCAATCCGCAGGTAGCCCTTCTCGGACAGGCTCCAACCGCGGTCGCGGGCGATCCCCCGCAACCGGATGTTGTGGTCCTTCGAGCCGGTGAAATGGATCAGGTAGGTGCCGGCCTCGCCCGGCGGCATGATCATCAGGTCAACCTGGGGTCCATCGCCGAGGAGCACTGCGGCCTTGTGCCCTCCGGTGCCCAGGACGCGCTCGACACCCGGCAACGCCGTGAATCGGGCCACGAGGGCGGCGGCGTCGGACGTTTCGGCCAGCAGGTCGAGGTCGCCGATCGTCTCGCTCCGGCGTCGGAACGAGCCGGCCGGTTCGAGCCAGGTCACGCCCGGAGCGTCCGAAAGTTCGGCCAGGAGGCGCTCGACATGCGCCTCAGCGATCCCCAGGAGCATCCGATCGCCGCGGGTCTCGAGCGATGCGATCCCCGCCAGGATCGACGCCTCGGTCTTCTCCGAGAGGCCCTTGACCGACCGGAGCCGGCCGTCCGTGGCCGCCTTGCGCAGCTCGTCGAGGCTGTCGATCCCGAGCGAGTCGTACACGATCCTGACGGTCTTCGGGCCCACCCCGGGCACCCGCAGCAGGCCGAGGAGCCCCGCGGGGACCTCGGCGGCGAGGCGGTCGTAGAACGCAAGGTGGCCGGTCCGGCTCAGCTCAGCCAGCTTGTCGCTGATCGCCTGGCCGACTCCGGCGATCTTGGGGGGATTGCCCTCGCGATAGGAACGGGCCAGCTCGACCGGATGATGGGCGATCGCGTCTGCGGCGCGGTGATAGGCCACCGTCTTGAACACGAGCTCGCCCTTGACCTCGAGCATGTCGCCGATCTCGTGGAAGATCGTGGCCAGTTCGGCGTTCGAGGGCAGGGGCGGGTCAGCTTCGGCGGCGGGCATCCAGCGGATGGTAGCGGGCAGGTTGACTAACCGGCGGATCAGGCGGCGACCACCTGGTTGCGGCCACCCCGTTTGGCCCGGTACAGGGCTCGATCTGCCTGGGCCAGGAGGTCGCTGATCGAATCGTCGAAGCGCGCCCCGACGGCCACGCCGACCGAGACGCTCACGCCGGGCACCCGCCACTCGCGCAGGTCGAGCTGGTTGACGGCGAGACGCACCCGCTCGGCCACCTCCAGCGCAACCTGGCGCGATGAGTTGCGCAGCAGGACCGCGAATTCCTCGCCCCCGAAGCGAGCCGGCACGTCGCCATCCCGGACCGCCTCGGCAATCGCCCGGGCAACGGCCCGCAGGACCTCGTCGCCGACGGCGTGACCATACGTGTCGTTGATCCGCTTGAACCAGTCGATGTCCACCATCAACACGCCGAGCTCGACTTCGTCGCCGGATCGGCGGCGCTGGCCGAGCAGGCTGCAGAACTCCTCGAAGTAGCGCCGGTTTGGCAGCCCGGTGAGCGCATCGGTCGACGCCTGGGCCTCGGCCGAGCGCACCGAGTCAACGCGACTGAGTGCCGCCGATGCCTCAAGTGCGGCCGCCGCCAGGATCCGCTGGGTGGCCGCCGGCCAGGGCTCAAGGCTACGCCGGGACAGGATGATCGCCCCGATCAGGGCACGCTCATGGCGAAGCGGCACGGCCAGGGTGTTGGTGATCGCGAAGAACGCCTCGACCCGCGCCGCCAGCTCTTCGATGACCGCCTCGGCACCGGCCACCGGGGACATGTCGAGATCGCCGATCGGCAGGGCCGACGTGGTGCTGGGCACACCGGGCCGCATCGACACGAGCGTCGCGATCAGCACACCCGAGTCCGGGTCCAGCCGGACCACGACGCAATGGTCGGCTGCGGCGACCCGGCCGAGGTCGCCCAGCATCGCCTCGACGATCGCCGCCGGCGAAACCGAGCGCGACAGGCCCTGCAGGATCCGGGCGAAGCTTTCGGCCTCGGTGCGACGGCGGGTATCGAGGATCAGGACCGCCCGGCGGTGAAGCCAGGCCGCGCCGCCGACGACGGCAACAAGGCCTAGCACGATGACTCCGAGGAGGTGGCCACCGCCGGTCATCACCACGAGAACGGCAGCTCCGGCGAGAAGTGCGAAGGAGCCGCCCAGGAGCCGCCATGTGAGCGCGATCCAGCGATCCTGCGGGTCGCCCGGGATCAGCATCCGTTGGGAGTCGGCCACGAACTCAAGGATGCGGTTGGAACAGGTGTTCGTCCAGCCACTCCGGGTAGTACCTGTGGTGCCCGCGGCCGGGTACGTTCGTACTACCTGGGCGTGACCAGGCTGAGCGTGATCAGGCGGTTTCGGTCCCCGTGCCCGGGATCGTCACGAGGTCCCGCCGGCTCGAGCGGGCCGAGCGGGTCAACCGGCCGGCCCGCGGCCGGCGTCGTCCGGCACTGGCGATCGCCAGCTCGGCCGATGCCCCGCCGGTGTCCTTGACCCGGTACATCGCTGCGTCGGCCCGGGCGATCAGGTCCTGGGCGGTGCGGCCGTCGGTGGGAAAGGCGGCCACTCCGATCGAACAGCCGATCGAGACCGGTGAGCGATCCGGACTCTGAAATGCCCGCTCGCCGAGGGCAGCCAGGATCCGCTGGGCAGCCAGCCAGCCGGACTCGCGGTCGGTGTCGGGCAGGATCACGGCGAACTCGTCGCCGCCGTAGCGGGCCGGAATGTCCGATGCCCGGAGAGTGGACCGGAGCTCCTCGGCGACCCAGGCCAGGACGCGATCGCCGAAAAGGTGGCCGAACGTGTCGTTGACCAGCTTGAACCCGTCGAGGTCGATCATCAGGACGGCCAGGGGCGTCTTCGAGCGCTGCGAGCGGACGACCTCCTCGCCGAGGCGCTCGTGCAGATAGCGGTGGTTGAAGAAGCCGGTCAGCTGGTCATGGTCGGCCAGCTTGCGGGCATCCTCGTACAGCCGGGCGTTTTCGAGGGCCATGGCCGCCTCGTTGGACATTGTCCGGCCCAGCTCGAGGTGGGTGGCGTCAAAGTTGATCGGCGTGGTCGAGATCAGCTCGACCAGGCCGATCGAGGTGCCCTTGGCCACGAGGGGCATCATCGCCAGCATCCGGTCACCCGTCTGGACCAGCAGGGCAACCTCGGCCCGGTCCGCCAGCGGGTCGTGGGTATCGATCACCGCCGTCACCTGGCGCTCCAGGACACGCTTGGTCTCGGGAAAGTCGTCGAGGTCGAAGAAGGGTTCGATCTCCTCGATGCGGCCCGACGGCCAGTAGCCCCATGACAGGACCCGGTTCGTCGATCGTTCCCAGTAGCTGATCGCGCAGCGCTCGACGCCCATGGCCGTGGCCAGGTGACGAGCGATCAGGTCGGCAACCTGGCGCGGGTCGAGGCTCTCGGACAGGGCGCTGCTCATGTCGAGCAGGCCGCGCAACTCCAGGGCGAGACGTTCGCTGCGGGTGAGCAGGCGGGCCGACTCGACGGCCGTGGCGGCCTGGTCCGCCAGGATCGAGAGGAGCCGGAGGTTAGCCTCGTCGAACTGGTTCAAACCCAGCTTCGAGAGGGTGATCACGCCGATCACCCGCTCGTCGTAGCGCATCGGCACGACGAGCATCGATTCGTCGACCTCGTCGGTGCCCGGGATCGTTGCCCCGCGCGCGTCGTTGTTGGCATCGTTGACGAGGAGCGGCAGGCCGTGCAGGCCGGCCCAGCCGGTGAAGCCCTCGCCCAGCTTCGTCCGCAGGAGCTCGAAGTCGACCTGCTCATAGGCACCCACCCTGCCCTCGAAGGCGATCGGCAGCAATTCCTGGTTGTCCTCGAGGATGTAGACCCGGCAGTTGTGGTAGTCGATGATCCGCTGGATCTCCTCGACGATTGCCCGGCCGACCGATTCGATCGTGTTCTGCCGGCTCATCCGGGCCGACGCCGCCTGGAGGACGCCGAGCTGGGCCGCCCGGACCTCGGCCTCGCCGAACAGGTCGGCGTTGTGGATCGCGATCGAGGCGTGGGTCGCGATGGCCTCTGCGAACTCGATATCGGCCCCGGTCCAGTGGCGCCGCTCGAACGACACGGCGCTCATCACGCCGATCACCCGATCGTCCTGGAGAAGCGGCACGACGAGCTCGGCGGCGATCCCGAGGAGATGGTCGTAGCGCGCGTAGCGACGCTCACCGGCCTCGGTCTGACGATCGGCCACGACATCATCACGATGCCACGGCCGGCGGGTTCGCTCCACTTCCTGGAACCAGTCATCGGTCGTGGTCAGGATCGGGAGCTGGCCGGCCTGCGCATCGGACAGGCCGGCCCAGGACACGAGCTCGAGCGTCTCGTCCCGGCGGATCCGGATCGTGGTTGCATCGGTTGCCACCGCTCGGTTCATCTCGCTCACGATCAGGCGGAAGACTTCATTCCGGTCGAGGGTGGTGGTCAGCCGCTGGGCAATCCCCAGGACCGACTCGATCCGGTCATTGAGGCGGGCCTCGTGGGCCGCCCGGGCGGCGTCCAGGGCGGCGATCCGGCCGACGGCCAGACGCAGGATCAGGGCCGATACGGCCAGCAGGCTGAGCTCGGCCAGGGTGCTCCAGTCGAGCGCCGTCCAGGTGCCCCCGACGACGATCGGTCCGATCGTGAGCACGACCGTGACCAGGCCAACCAGCAACGCCATGCGCCTGGACAGGAACGTCGCCCCGACGAACATGGGCACCCCGGCCAGCCCGATCGCGAACGGGTCATCCACCCCGGCCAGCACCCGGACCGCCCCGTAGCCAAGGATCGATCCGAGTGCCAGGACCCACGGCGCAATCGGGGTGCGCGGGAGGCTGACCGCACCAACGACGGCACGCTTGTCGCTCGACGGGGTCACCGCCAGATGACCTCATCGGCCGGGCTATTCATGGTGTCCGGATCGTCCCACCAGAGTGCCACCGCGCACTCTCGTCCGGTCGTACCGCCGGTGCGCCCCGATGGTCACCCGGGGCAGAGGCCCTTGTCAGTGCCGGAAGCCATGCTCCGGGGCCGTGGCCGGTGCCGGCTGGCCTTCCAATTCCGTGGTGAACCGGATGAGATCGGCCAGGAACAGGGCGGCCAGATCGCTTGACATTCCGTTGCGGACGACGACTCGCAGGACGGCCAGATCCTCGCGGTTGGGGGGCATCGTGTAGGCCGGGACCTGCCAGCCCCGCTCGCGCATCCGCCGCGAGACGTCGAAGACGGTGAAGTTGGTGACCTCATCCTTCAGCCGGAAGGCGAAGACCGGCAGCTGATCGCCCCGGCTGAGGAGCTCGTACGGTCCGATTCGGCCGATCTTGGCGGCCAGGCTCTTGGCCACGTCCCGGCAGGTCTGCTGGACCCGGCGATAGCCGTCGAAGCCGAGGCGCAGGAACGAGTAGTACTGGGCCACGATCTGCGAACCCGGCCGCGAGAAGTTCAGGGTGAACGTGCCCATGTCCCCACCGAGATAGTTGACGTGGAAGATCAGGTCCTCGGGCAGGACCGCCTGGTCGCGCCAGATCACCCAGCCGACGCCCGGGTAGACCAGCCCGTACTTGTGACCCGAGGTGCTGATGCTGGCCACCCGGGGCAGCCGGAAGTCCCAGGCGATATCTGGGTCGAGGAACGGGGCGATCATCGCCCCCGAGGCACCGTCAACGTGGATCGGCACGTCCAGCCCGGTCCGGGCCTGGAGTGCGTCCAGCTCGGCTGCGATCTCGGCGATCGGTTCGTAGCTGCCGTCCATCGTCGAGCCGAGGATGCCAACCACCCCGATCGTGTTCTCATCGCACAGAGCAGCCGCCTCGGCTGCCCCGAGGTGGAGCCGGTCGCCCTCGAGCGGGACCAGCCGGGGCTCGACCTCGAAGTAGTTGAAGAACTTGTCCCAGACCACCTGGACGTTCGTCCCGGCGATCATGTTGGGGCGATCGGTCGGGAGTCCGGCAGCCCGCCGGCGCTCCTGCCAGCGGCGCTTGAGGGCCAGCCCGCCGAGCATGCACGCCTCGGACGAACCGATCGTCGAGACACCGGGCACGCCCACGCTCGGCGCATGCCACAGGTCGGCCAGCATCCGCACGCAGCGCGTCTCGAGCTCGGCCGTCTGGGGGTACTCGTCCTTGTCGATCATGTTCTTGTCGAACGTCTCGGCCATCAGGGCCTGGGCTTGCGGTTCCATCCAGGTGGTCCCGAAGGTGGCCACGTTCTGGCGCGAGTTGCCGTCGAGCAGGAGCTCGTCGTGGATCAGCTGGTAGGCCGTGTCGGGGAGCATTCCCCGGCTCGGGAATCGGTCGCGCGGGACGGGCTTCTGCTGGCTGTCCTGGGTGAACATCGGGTTGATGGCGAGATCGTCGGCCAGCCCGGCCGGGCGTCGGTTCGAGCGCATGTGTCCTCCAGGTCAATTCCGAGCGATCGTCGCCACGCCGCGCACGGTAGCACCCGGAGGTTCGCCGATCGGGCGGCGCTACGATGAACCGGTGACGACCAGCCTGAGCCCGGATGGTGGCGCCCGCCTCCTGTTGATCGAAGACGATCCGGCGACTCGATCAGCAATCATCGCCTACCTGGTGGGTCACGGCCACCAGGTCGACGAGGCCGGCACGGCGGCCGATGGGTTGCGGGCATGGGCGTTCCGCCGGCCGGACCTGGTACTGCTCGACCTGGGCTTGCCGGATCGCGACGGAATGACGGTGATCAGGCAGGTACGCCTGGAGGCGACCACGCCGATCCTGGTCCTGTCGGCGCGAGGTGACGAGGATGACCGGGTCGGCGCGCTGGAACAGGGCGCGGACGACTACCTGACCAAGCCGTTCGGGATGGCCGAGCTGCGAGCCAGGATCTCGGCCCTGCTCCGCCGGGCGGCCGGACCGCTGACCGATCCCGGCGGCCAGCTCACGGTCGGACCGGTGACCCTCGATGTCGCCCGTCACCAGGTCCTGGTCAGCGGGGCCCCCATCGACCTGACGCCACGCGAGTACGAGTTGCTCAAGGTCCTGCTCAGCCGGGCCGGAACAGTGGTGACCCAGGGCCGACTGTTGCGGGCCGTATGGGGTGCTGCCTACAGCGACGAGTCGCACTACCTCCACGTCTACGTCAGCCGTCTGCGCCGCAAGCTGGCCGCCGCCGGCGCCGTGAACCTGATCGTGGCCGAGCCCGGCGTTGGCTATCGAGTCCAGTGGTCCGACGAACCCTCCGAGCACAACCCGTGAGGTTGGTCGACGGCGGCGTCCGGCAGTTCGTCCGGCGAACGGGCAGCGCCAGGCTGGGCCTGGTCATCGTGGCCGAGGCGGCGGCGCTGGCGGCCGCGACCGGGCTGGTGGCGATGCTCCAGGGCCGCTTCAACATGGCCAATCCGTCGGCCGCCTATCTCCTCGCGGTCGTGGCCCTGGCCGTCGGCTTCGGAACGAGGGCCGCCATCGCGGGTTCCGTCGGCGCATTCCTGCTGTACGACTACCTGTTCGTCGACCCGCGCTTCACCCTGACCACGACCACGCCTGAAGCGTGGTTCAACCTGGTCCTGCTGCTCGTTGTTGGGATCGTTTGCGGGCGGCTGGCCGGGGCACAGCGCGACCGTGCCCGTGATGCCGAGACCCGGGAACGGGTCAGCCGGGCACTCTTCCAGACCAGTCGCGAACTGGCCACGGCGGAGACGCTCCCACGGGCGCTTGCCAGGATCGCCGAACTCCTCCGGCTTGACACCCAGATGGAGCGGGTCTGGATCGGAATCCTTGCCGGGAGCCAGGAGCAGATCTCGGCCGACACGGGCGGGACCGGCCCGCCGGTCCCAGCGCCCGTCCGTCTTGTCCTGCGCCGGATGCCGGGCGATGAGCCGGCCGAGTGGATCCGCGTCCACGCCCCCGGCGGTCCGCCGGCCGGTCTGCCGGCCGGAGCCGCGGCCTGGCTGACGCTCCGGGTTGCGATCACGTCGAACGGTGCGCCACTCGGTTCTGTCTGGGCCCAGCGAGCCCGCCAATCGGGAATCCCGGAACGGCCCGAGACGCGGGTCCTGGCCGCGGCCGCCGACCAGCTCGGCCGAGCGATCGAACGTGACACGCTGGTCCGGGACGCGCTGAGCCTGGAAGTCGCCCGGCGCAGCGACGCGCTCAAGAGCGCTCTGCTCGACTCCGTGTCACATGACCTGCGCACGCCACTGGCCTCGATCAGGGCCGCCGCCGGGAGCCTGATGGACCCCGCAGTCCACTGGTCGCCGGAAGAACAGCGAACGACGGCCGCCTCGATCGACCGCGAGGCCGATCGACTCAACCGGCTCGTTTCGAACATCCTCGACCTCAGCCGGATCGAGGCGGGCGGCCTCGTGCCGCACCATTCCGCGTTTCTCCTCGAGGATCTCATCGACGACACCCGCGGGCGTCTCGCACCGGTCCTTGGCGATCGACCGATCGAGATTCGCATTCCGGCCGATTTGCCACCGGTCGACGTCGACGAGGTCTTCATCAACCAGGTCCTGACCAATCTCCTGGACAACGCGGCGCGCTATGCCGGGCCGGGAGTGCTCGTCCGCATCAGCGCTCGCAAGCTGGGCTCGGGGCTGATCGGGCTGACCGTGGAGGATGCCGGGCCGGGCGTACCGGCGGAGGCCCTTCCTCGCCTGTTCGACAAGTTCTTTCGGGTTCCGAGAAGTGCCGAAGGCCCCCGGCGGGGAACCGGAATCGGCCTGGCGATCGTGCGCGGACTGGTTGAAACCATGGGTGGCCAGGTCTCTGCGAGGAGCAGCGAACTGGGGGGCCTGGCGGTGGACCTCGTACTGGAAGCTGCAGGTCAGGTGAAGCCCCACGAGGCAGATCCAGCGAATCGTTGAGCGATTGTTGAGCGCCCGGCGGCCCGTCGCGCCGAGGAGCCTCTTGGGGGGCCGCGTACGTTCGAGACATGAACGACGCGCAGCCTCTGGACCAGGCTCGGACCCGGGGCACGATCGACCGTGAACTCGACCTCATTGCAGGTGCGATCCGGATGGTCGCGGGCGGCGGGGCCCCGGCGATGACCGTCGTCGGTCTCGAATTCGGGCCGGCCATCCTGGAGCGCTATACACCCGCCGCCCTGGCCGCAGGAGTGATCCTCGAGCCCTTGTGGCACACCGACGAGTCCGGCTGCGACATCCGCGTCCAGGGCCGCGAAGCATGGCCTGATCATGCTTGAGCCGGTCGGCCGGCCGATCCTGCTGGTCGAAGACGACGACACCCTGGCCGGCATTCTCCAGCGTCACCTGCGCGCGCTCGGCCACGACGTCCGGGTAGTCGAGACGGCAGAGCTGGCCCTCGATGCCCTGCGCGGCGGACTCCAGCCTCGGCTGATCCTGCTCGACATCAATCTGCCCGGCGAGACCGGCTGGGCCGTGGCCCGGAGCAGCCTGCTGGCGGCCGCGGGCAATCCCGCGATCGTCATCGCCAGCGCTGTCGCGGTGGATCCGGTCCGGCTGCGCGAACTGCACATCGCCGGCTATCTGCCCAAGCCGTTTGCCCTGGAAACGCTCGTCGGCGTGGTCGAGCGGCTCAGCTCGGAGGCTCCGGCATGAGTGGCGATCTCGGGTCCGACCTGCTGATGCTCGGGCTGATCTTCGCCTGGGGCCTGGTCTTCCTGGGCTTTATCGCCTTCTTCGCGAGGCTCGCTCGATGAACCTGCTTGACCTGGTCGGGGCGCTCGTCGCCGTCGTCGTGGTCGTCTACCTGCTCATCGCCCTGTTCCGGGCCGAGGACTTCTAGGTCGTGCCCCTGCCAGCCCTGCCCGATCTCGTCCTCGCGGTCAGCGTCCTGCTGGCCGTCCTCGTCGGTACGCCCCTGCTGGGCAGCTACATGGCTCGGGTCTTCGAGGGTGAGCGAACCCTTCTCGCGCCGGTCGTGGGACCGGTCGAGCGGGGCGTCTATCGGCTGGCCGGCGTTGACCCGGACGAGGAGCAGAGCTGGCTGGCCTACGCCGTCGCCCTGATCATCTTCTCGGTCGTGTCGATCGCCGTCGTGTACCTGTTCCAGCGGCTGCAGGCCAGCCTGCCGCTCAATCCGAGCGGGGCCGCGGCCGCCAGCCCGGACCTGGCCTTCAACACGGCCGTTAGTTTCACCACCAACACGAACTGGCAGAACTACGCCGGCGAGACCGGCGTCTCGAACCTCACCCAGATGGCCGCTCTGGCCGTCCAGAACTTCGTGTCGGCCGGGGTTGGCATCGCGGTGGCCGTGGCCCTCGTGCGCGGACTGGTCCGCCACGGCGCCAGCACGATCGGCAATTTCTGGATCGACCTGACCCGGATCGTGCTGTACGTCCTGCTGCCCCTGTCCTTCGTGGTGGCCCTCGTGTTCGTATCGCAGGGGGTCGTTCAGACGTTCGCCGGCCACATCACAGCAACCACCCTGGGTGGCGCCACTCAGACGATCGGCCTCGGCCCGGTGGCGTCGCAGGAGGCGATCAAGCAACTCGGTACGAACGGTGGCGGCTTCTTCAACGCGAACTCGGCCCACCCGTTCGAGAACCCGACCGGGTTCACCGACTGGCTCCAGGTCGTGCTGCTCCTGATCATTCCGTTCGCCCTGACCTTCACCTTCGGCCGGATGGCCGGTGATGCCTGCCAGGGCTGGGCCCTATTGGCGACGATGGCGATCCTGGTCGGCGTCGGGGCCCTCGTCGCGATGAGCGCCGAGGCCCGCAGCAACCCGGCCTTCCCGGCTGGGATCAGCCAGGCGCTTGGCAACATGGAAGGCAAGGAAGTCCGCTTCGGAACAGGGGCCAGTGCCCTGTTCGCAGCGGCCACCACGGCAACCAGCACCGGTGCCGTCAACGCGATGCACGCCAGCTTCACGCCGCTTGGCGGGCTGATCCCGCTGTTCTTGATCCAGCTTGGCGAGATCGTGCCCGGCGGTACGGGCTCGGGCCTCTATGGAATCCTGATGTTCGGGATCTTGGCGGTTTTCATTGCCGGCCTGATGGTCGGCCGGACGCCCGAATACCTGGGCAAGAAGATCGAGTCGTTCGAGATGAAGATGACCCTCGTCTTCGTGCTCGTCGCCGCCGCGAGCATCCTCCTGTTCACGTCATTGGCCGTCTCCACACCGGAAGGCCTGGCCGGGCCGGCCAGCTCCGGACCGCATGGCTTCACCGAGATCCTGTACGCCTATTCGAGCCAGACCGGCAACAATGGCTCGGCCTTTGCCAGCCTGTCGGGCAACACCCCCTTCTACAACCTGACCGGCGGGTTCGCGATGCTGCTCGGTCGGTTCGGCATGCTGCTGCCGGTCCTGGCGATCGCCGGCTCGATGGCCGGCAAGCGCCGGGTCGCACCCTCGCTGGGCACGTTCCCGACCACCGGACCGATCTTCGTTGGCCTGCTCATCGGGGTGAT
>JBBRIM010000061.1:0-13066 GCA_038221095.1 Candidatus Limnocylindrales bacterium | reverse complement strand
CCTGGCCTTCCTGATCGCCTGGCTGACCAACCGCGGCCGCTGGGGCCTGTACCCCGGGATCTTCGTTCTGGCAATCTCGCTGCCCGGCTTCCTGATCGACCTCCGCCTGCTCCACGATGCTCCGGGTTGGACGACCCTCTTCCTCGGGCTCGGCCTGCTGATCGTGGCCACCGCGCGCTGGACCGGCCGCGGTGGATTCGGCTGGCAGGGGATCCTGGGTGGCCTCCTTGCGCTGTTCGGTGCGGCCGAGGTCGGCGCGGCGCTCGTGCCCGGGGTCCCGAGCCTGGAGGTGGTCCTCGGCCCGTTGCTTCTGCTCAGCCTTGGGCTGCTGATCCTGCTCCGCTCCGCCCAGCGCCGGCGCCGCTGACGGCGCTGGCGGTGGCGGCGTCAATCGAGCTCGCCAGGATCTCGCTGATCTGGACCAGCTCCGGGTCGGTCACGACGAACGGCGGCCCGAGCAGAATGAGGTCCCCGTCGACGCCGTCGGCGTTGCCGGTCCCGGAGTAGACCAGCAGTCCGGCGCGCCTGGCAGCGGCCACGATCCCCTCGGTCAGCCGGGCCGAACGCGGGAACGGTGCCCGGGTGGAGCGATCGGCGACGAGCTCAATCCCCTGCATCAGCCCGCGTCCGCGGATCTCACCGACGTTTGGGTGCCCGCCGATCCGGTCCGCCAGGAGGACCCTGAGCCGTTCGCCCTTGGCGGCCGACGCGGCGACCAGGTCCTCCGTCTCCAGGATGCGCAGCACCTCGCGGGCGACGACAGCTCCCACCACTGAGTGGCTGTAGGTGAACCCGTGCACGAAAGGGCCGGCGGCGAGGACCGTATCGGCCAGCTCGCCGGTCACCGATACGAAACCATACGGCCAGTAGCCCGAGGTTGCCCCCTTCGCCGCCACCAGGACGTCGGGCCGAACGCCCCAGTGATCCAGCCCGAACCAGCGTCCCGTCCGCCCGAACCCGGTCATCACCTCATCTGCGACCAGGAGCACGCCGTGGCGCCGGCACACGGCCGCGATCGCCGGCCAGTAACCCTCGGGCGGCACGGCCGCGGCAAGGGTGGCCCCCACGATCGGCTCGGCCACGAAGGCTGCGACGCTGCCCGGCTCGGCCATCTCGATCGCATGTTCCAGCTCGGCCGCAAGCTCCTCGGCAGTTCCGAGGGCATTCGAACCAGGCTCGCCCGCCCGGTATGGATAGGCCGCGGACAGGTGCCGGAACCGCCCGAGCCAGCCCTCGTACGGCCGCCGGAGCGGCTTCCGCCCGGACAGGTCGAGCGCGCCAAGGGTGTTGCCGTGGTAGCTCCCCCAGCGGGCAAAGACGACCCATCGGTCGGGCTCGCCCCGGGCCAGGTGGTAGGCGCGGACGAATTTGAGGGCGGTCTCGATCGCTTCGGAACCGCCCGACACGGGGTAGATCGTCGGGTCGTCCTGGGGCAGGTGCGGGCCGATCTCGGTCGCGTACGCCTCGAGCGCCTCGGTCGTGAAGACACTGCCGTGGGCGTAGGCCAGCCGGCCGGCCTGGTCGGCCATCGCCTCGGCAATCGAGCGTCGGCCGTGTCCGACGCCGACCACCACGGCCCCGCCGGCCGCATCAAGATACGGGCGGCCCGACGCATCCCAGATTGTCGAACCCTCGGCCCGGACCGCGACGATCGGCGCCGACGCGGATCGGGCGAAGACGCGACCCGTCACGGTTGGCCGAACCAGGCGGTGTTCACCGCCTGATTGTGTCAGCGCGTGTACGCGGCGGCAACCCAGCCGATTCGACCGCCCGGGACGATGACCCGGTACCACAGCATGCCGCGCAAGCCGCGCGAGATCGCGATCACCGCCAGGTGCGCGCCCGGTCGGAGGACGAGGAGGCGCGCGGCCGTGGCCGACGGGGCGGCTCGCAGGGACAGGGCGACGATCGTCCTGACCGTCCGGATCACCCGGACCCGAGGCGGATGGGTCGCCCTCGACGTCCTCGCGACCGGCAGGCGCAGGCTGTTCAGACCGAGGTGGATGTACGCCGTGAAGCGGGGGTAGACGGCGCTGATCCGGGTGATTGCGACCCCGGAGACGAGGGCGTTGACCACCCGGCCGGTCCCGATGTAGATCCCGACGTGGCTGCCGCCACCGAAGATCACCAGGTCACCCGGCTGCGGATCGCGGGTCGAGACCATGTGCAGCGCCCGAAAGTGGGCATACAGGGCAGTCGCACTGCGCAGGTTGTCGATCCTGCGACCGAGGCCGGCATCCTCGAAGACGCGGTAGACGAGGCCCGAGCAGTCGAAGGCCCGCGGCCCGATGGCCCCGTACTGGTAGCGAGCACCGACGTGCGACAGGGCCAGGGCGATCACCCGGCTGGATGCGAGGACGGTCGTCGGCGCAGCAGCCGACGCGGCGACCGCGGCTCGGCGGGCCACCGAGGAGGCGCCGGTCGAGCCGGCCATCACCTGGATCTGGCCGGCGGTCGCGGCACCTGTCGCGGTCGCGGCCGAGGCTGCAGTCGCGCTTGCCATGCTGATCGCGGCCGAGGCCGAAACCGAGGCGCGGAGTGGTGGGGATGTCTCGCGGGAGGCGGCCGACGCCGCCGGGGCGTAGGCGCTGAAGACGGCGATGGACAGGCCGAGTGCGGCCAGCGCCCGGAGGCGCGCGCGCTTCTGGCTCAACAGGCTCCTTCCTACCAGGACATCGCGAGCACGCGATGGCGATGGGGTAAGCCGCCTGCGGGCAGGAAACGGAGGGGGTTCGCGGGCTGGGGACGACGACAGCAAGCTGCCGTGAGGCGGCGATCTTTGGTTGTCGAGTCCCGTACTGAGGGCAGCCTGCGATGGGCGGCAGGATACCCGATGCTCCCGGATTGCGCTGCCGGCCGGCGCAATCGCGCCTAGATCAGGTCGAGCCGGGCAGCTTCCGCGCCGAGGTCGGGCCGGAAATCGGGGTGGGCGATCGCGATCAGCGAGCGGGCCCGCTCGCGGATACTCCGGCCGAAAAGCTCGGCCACGCCGAACTCGGTCACGATCGTCCGGGCGTGAGCCCGGGTCGTCACGACGCCGGCGCCCGGCCTGAGTTCAGCCACGATTCGCGAGGCCGTGCCGCCGGCCGCGGTAGACGGCAGGGCGATGATCGCCCGACCCTGCTCGGCCAGCGCAGCCCCGCGCATGAAGTCCATCTGGCCGCCGATCCCGCTGTACAGCCGATGGCCGATCGAATCGGCGACCACCTGCCCGGTCAGATCCACTTCGATCGCCGAGTTGATCGCGGTCATCCGCCGGAACGAGCGGATCACGTGCGTGTCGTTGGTGAAGTCGGCCGGGCGCATCTCGATCATCGGGTTGTCGTGGACAAACTCGTACAGCCGCCGGGTGCCGGTCATGAAGGCAGTCACGACCTTGCCTGGATTGCGCTCCTTGCGAGCGCCGGTGATCACCCCGGCCTCGACCAGGTCCACGACCACGTCGGTGATCATCTCGCTGTGCACGCCCAGGTCATGCTTGTCGAGGAGGGCAAGCCCAACCGCCGCGGGAATCGCCCCGATGCCCATCTGGATCGTTGCTCCGTCCGGGACCAGGTCCGCCACGAAGTCGCCGATCTGTCGCTCGACTGGTCCGATCGGGCCGACCGAGTGCTCGAAGGGCGGAACGTCCGTCTCGATCGCGAGGTCGATCCGCTCGACCGGGATGAAGCTGTCGCCGAGGGTCCGGGGCATCGCCCGGTTGAACTGGACGATCACCGTCCTGGCCGCATCGATCGCCGCATGCATTGCCTCGACGGATACGCCGAGCGAGCAGAAGCCATGGGCATCGGGCGGGGTGGCGTTGACGAAGACCGCATCGAGTGGCACTGCCCCACTTCGGAAGAGGCGGGGCACGTCGGACAGGAAGATCGGGACGTAGTCGGCCCGGCCATCGTTGACCGCGGCCCGGGCATTTGGTCCGATGAACAGGGCTCGATGCCGAAAGTGTCCGGCCATCTCCGGCGCGAGATGCGGCCCGGGGCCCTCGGTGTGGAGGTGGACCACGCCGACATCGGTCAGCTCGGGTGCTCGCGCGACGAGCGCGTCAAGGAGCACGCTCGGCACGGCCGCCGCACAGTGAAGGTAGACCTGCTCGCCACTCCGAATTCCGGAGACGGCCTCTGCAGGCGAGACGATTCGCATCTGGGAGCTCCTGGTGGGGTTCCCGGCGAGTGTATGCGGACGGCGCAGGAGATGGCCCGTGCCATCCGGCTCAGCCCTGCTGGGCCGTTCGGGCAAAGCCCGTCAGCGGGTGTAGCTGCCGCCCGGATCGAGCTCAACCCGCATCAGGTCGAGCTCCAACCCAGTCGGTGCCGGGGTCACGGCCAGGTCCGGGCTGACCCGGGGCTGCCAGCCGATCGTTTCCCGGACGGCCTCGATGGTCGCTCCCGGGTGGAGCGAATCGAGGCGCATCTCGCCGGTCTCGTCGAAGTGGTAGATCCCGAGGTCGGTGACGACCACCGACGGTCCCCGGCCGAGCCAGCCCTGCTCTCGCCGGATTCGCTCGGCATTCTCCACGCCACCCAGGTTGCCGGGCGACGTCCGGAAGTCGATCTTCTCGACGAACGAGCGCTGCGACTGGCGCATGATCACGAAGATCTGGCGGGCATTGATCGCGATTTCGCAGGCTCCACCCGAGCCCGGCAGACGGGTCTTCGGCCGGGCGTAGTCGCCGATCACGGTCGTGTTGATGTTGCCGAAGCGGTCGATCTGGGCGGCTCCCAGGAAGCCGACGTCAACCCGGCCACCCTGCAGGTAGAAGGCGAACAGCTCGAACATGCTCATCGCAGCCGTCGAACCGGTGACGATCGTCGGATCTCCGATCGAAAGGGGCAGCCGGGCCGGGCGAGCGCCAAAGACGCCGGCCTCGTAGACAAGCTCGAGATCCGGAGCGACCGTCCGTTTGGCCAGGTTCACCGCGATGTTGGGCAGGCCCACCCCGACGAAGCAGACCCGCTGGCCGGCCAGCTCGCGGGCGGCCGCCACGATCATCATCTCGGACCTGGAGAAGGCCGGCGGCGGGCTGCCCGGGGCGGGCTCGTGACTCATCGGTATTCACCGTAGTCCACCGATCCGGACGGGGCCGAGCCACTCGGTCGGAGCCGGGTCAGCCGCTCGGACCCCAGCTTGTCGAGGTACTCGGCCCGACCGCTCAGCCCGTGGACCCATTCGGCCAGCCAGGCATCGGTTGCGGCCGGGTCGCGACTGATCGGATCCCAGTCGAGGTAGAACTGGTTGTCCCGATCGTAGGCGCCCTGCACGTACGAGGGATGCGCGCCCCACGGCTCGACCACGACGGCATCCACGATCAGCCCAGGGATGATCGTCCGGTTCGGATCGGCCCGGATCACCGCCTCGTCGACGAGCTCCTCGACGACGACGATCACCCGTTTGGCCGCGAAGGCGGCCTCCTTCTGGCAGCCGAGCAGGCCCCACACCTGGGTATCACCGTTCGCGTCGGCGCGCTGGGCGTGAACGATCGTGACGTCCGGCTTGAGCGGTGGAACCGCGTAGACCATGCCGTCGCCGTAGGGCGACTCGATCGGCCGGATCAGCGGGTTCGCGATCGGCAGATCCGTCTCGAAGTAGCTCCGGAGCGGGAAGAAGGGCAGGTTGGCGGCGCCGGCTGTGTAGCGCGCGACCATCCCGAAGTGGCTGTACTCCTCGAGCTCAAGGCTGGCACCGTCACCCTCGGTCACCCGCCGGATCGCGTTCAGCCCGCCAACCCCAGGATTGCCCAGCCAGCTGAAGATCAGCTTGCGGGCAACGCCCGCCGCGATCATCTGGTCGTAGATCACGTCGGGCGTCATCCGGGCCAGGACGAGGTCACGGCGACCCTGCCGGATGATCTCGTGACCGGCCGCAAAGCTGATCAGGTGGGTGAAGCCCTCGATCGCCACGGTATCGCCGTCGCGCACGATCGCGGCGATCGCGTCGTGCATCGTGGCCACCTTCGAGGTGCTCACCCGCGAGGCCTAGCCGGCCGACTCGATACCGGTCATCACACCGGCCTCGGTCGCAGACTCGAGGATCTCGCCGTGCTCGCCGGCGACATCGGCCACGGCCTCGCCGAAGATCCGCAGGGCGGTCTTCATCTCAGCCTCGGAGACCGTCAGGGCCGGCGACATCCGGACGGACGACCGGCCGCACTCCAGGATGAGCAGGCCGCGCTCGAAGGCGGCCCACTGGACCTCCTCGGCATGATCGGGCGTGTCGAACTCGATCCCGATCATCAGGCCCTTGCCGCGCACGTCGACGACGAGCCTGGGATAGCGCTCGAGGAGCGGCCGCAGGCCGCCCATCGCCTGCTCACCGCGCTGAGCCGCGTTGGCGACCAGGCCGCCCTCGAGCAGATCGATCGTGGCCAGGGCCGCGGCACAGGCGACGGGGTTGCCGCCGTAGGTCGATCCGTGGGCACCTGGGCCCCACGTTTCAAGGAGGGCTGCCCGGGCGATCAATGCGCCCAGGGGCATGCCGCTGGCAATCCCCTTGGCCGACAGCAGGATGTCGGGCTGGACGCCCCAGTGCTCGACCGCCCACATCCGGCCGGTCCGGCCGGCACCCGACTGGATCTCGTCGGCGACCAGCAGGATCCCGTGGCGATCGCAGATCTCGCGCAGGCCGGCCAGGAAGCCGTCCTCAGGAACGATGTAGCCGCCCTCGCCCTGGATCGGCTCGACGATGATCGCGGCGACCTCGTTGGCCGGCGCCAGCCGGTCGAAGAGGACTTCGTCAAACCAGCGCAGGTCCTCGACCCGGCCGTACGGGGCATGAAAGACGCCCGGGAGCATCGGACCGAAGCCCGCGTGGTACTTGGCCTTCGAGGCCGTCAGGCTGAGTGATCCGTAGGTTCGTCCGTGAAACGCGCCGAGGAACGCGACAACGTAGGGCCGGTGCGTGGCGTAGCGGGCCAGCTTGATCGCCGCCTCGACAACTTCGGTGCCCGAGTTGCCGAGGTAGACCCGGGCCGGACCGTCGAACGGGGCGAGGCCGGCCAGGCGCTGGCAGACCTCGGGGTAGATCGGCAGGTAGAAGTCCGAGGCCGAGAAGTGGATCAGGTCGGCGGCCTGCTCCTTGATCGCTGCGACCACCTGGGGATGGCTGTGGCCGGTCGAGTTGACCGCGATTCCGGCCGCGAAATCGAGGAACAGGTTGCCGTCGATGTCCTCGACCACCAGTCCGTCGCCCCGGATCGGCACGATCGGATAGGCCCGCGGCAGGCTGGGTGACGTCCAGGCTTCATCGAACGCGATGTGGGCTTTCGCCCGCGGACCGGGAATCTCGGTCAGGAGATCCGGAACCGGGCGGGAACCGGCCAGCCGGTTCGTTGCCTGAGTCGCGGCCTGGGTCACGTGGCACCTCCCGGGGAGCCGCTGGATCGGCCTGGGCCCGGTTCGGGCCGGGGCGCGTCGGCCTCGACGGCGAATACGTTTTATGCAGACTGGATACCGAGACCGAGTATAGCCGAGCCGTCCGGCCGCTCGCCGGGCTCGATCGTCAGTCGACGACGGTGTGGCTCTGCTCGCGCAGGAACTGGGCGACGTAGTACATCGACAGGCCGGCCTTGCCGGTCGAGCCGGAGCCCTTCCAGCCGCCAAACGCCTGCACCCCCGGCCAGGCACCGGTCGTTGCCCCGGCTCGTCGGTTGACGTAGAGGGTGCCGGTCTCGATCGTATCGAGGAAGCGCTGAACCTCGGACTGGTCCTCGCTGAAGATCCCGGCCGTGAGGCCGTAGACGCTCGCATTCGAGAGCCGGATCGCCTCATCGAGCGAATCGACCGGGGCGACCGCCGTGAAGGGGGCGAACAGTTCGTCCACGAACAGGCGATGGTCGGTGGGCAGATTGCCCACGATCGTCGGCTCGACGAAGAAGCCGCGCTCGAGGTCGCCGCTCGTGAGCCGCTCGCCGCCGGTGAAGACGGTGCCGTCGCGCCGAGCCTCGGTCGAGGCCCGCTGGTGACGATCAACCGCCCGCTGGTCGATGACCGGGCCCATCCAGTTCGTCCGGGGCAGCGGATCGCCTACTGCCAGGGCTTCGGTCTTCTCAACGAGCAGCCGGATCAACTCGTCGTGCACCGGCCGTTCCACGTAGACCCGGCTGTTGGCCGAACACTTCTGGCCGCTGAAGCCAAAGGCCGACCGGACGATTCCCTCGGCAGCTTCCTCGAGATCGGCCCTGGCCGTGACGATCGCAGGGTTCTTGCCACCCATTTCCACGATCGCCGGCCGGGGATAGTGGATCGAGAACTTCTTGAACAATTCGAATCCGACGTCGTACGAGCCGGTGAACACGATCCCGTTGATCCCCGGGTTCTCCTGGAGCTCCTGGCCGACCGTCTCGCCGGGGCCCATGACCAGGTTGAGGGCGCCATCGGGCAGGCCGGCGTCACGGTAGGCCTGGACCAGGTTGACCGCGGACATTGGGGCCGTGCTGCTCGGCTTTAACACGACGGTGTTGCCGGCCATCAGGGCCGCTGCCGTGGGACCGGCGGCCAGGGCCATCGGGAAGTTGAACGGACTGATCACCGCGAAGACACCCATCGGGCGGAGGATCGAGCGGGTGTGGACCGCTGCGTCGCCGAGGTTGTCCATCGGGTGGTCGTAGCCCTCGTTGCGCTCCATCACGTCGGCGTAGTAACGGAGCAGGTCGGCCGCCTCCTCCACCTCGCCGAGTGCTTCCAGGCGCGTCTTGCCGACCTCGATCGCCATGTGCGCCCCGTAGACCATCTGGCGCTGGCTGATCAGTTCGGCGGCCCGCCGGATGATCGCCAGGCGTTCCCGCCACGGGACGGCGGCCCATGCCGGCTGGGCGGCTCGGGCCGCCGCAATTGCGTCGCGGACGTCCTGCCGCGTCCCCTTCGCAAAGTAGCCGACGACGATGTCCTGGTCGATCGGCGAGCGCACGAGCGACTCGGCCTCTCCCTCCCGGGAGCTGCCCCCGATCAGGTTGAGGGGGTGGCCACCGAGCTCGCTCCTCGCCTGGACGAGACCAGCCTCGTACAGGCTGTGGAGCTCCTCGTTGTCATTGCGGAGGGTGGCGTAGGTGATCTTCAGGCGCGGTTTCGCGTCGCTCGTCATCGATCTGCTCCCCTGTCTCGGGTCCTCGCGCGGGCCGGCGGCGATGCGCGGCGGCGACATGGTTGGTCGAAGTGTAGCGCGGGGGCCGGGGTCCTCAACCGAGGACGGCGACGACCTCTGCGAGCGAGGCGGCCACCGCGTTGGGGACGCCGCCGCCCCGCCGCCGCGCGGCGGCAGCGGCCAGTTCGGCGTCGCCATGCTTGCCCGTCCGGACCAGGATTCCGCGCAGGCCCAGCCGCTGGGCGGCCAGGACATCGCTGAAGACATCGTCGCCGACCATCGCCAGGTCACGCCGCCGAGCTCCTGGCAGGCCGGCGATCAGCTCGGCCGCCGCCGCCCGGAAGAAGGCCGGCGAGGGCTTGCCGATGATCGTGGCCGGTCGGCCCGCCGCGAACTCCAGGCCGGTCACGAAGGCACCCGAGTCGAGGGTGGGCCCGTCCGGCGTGAGCCACCACGGGTTGCGATGCATCCCGATCAGCTCGGCTCCGGCCCGAACGAGCCGAAAGGCGTGGTTGAGGTTGGCGTACGTGGCCGCCTCCGGCGAGTCGCCCACGACCACGGCCGCCGCGATTGCCCCCGGCCGGCCGGCCTCTTCGTCGGATAGCAGGTGCTGGCCGGCGAATTCGGTCCGGGCGTCGTCCGAGGCCAGGACGAAGAGCGGCCGGCCATGGTGGCGCCGGCGGGTGTAGGCCGCCGACAGGGACAGCGCCGACAGGATTCGCTCGGGGGGCAGGTCGAGACCGATCCGGCTACCCCAGCGCGACAGCGTCTGCCGGCTCATCAGCGACGTGTTGGTCACGATTCGATACGGAATCCCGCGTCGGTCGAGGGTCGCGATCGCCTCGGCGGCCCCGTCGATCGGCCGGCCGGCGAGCAGGACCACGCCATCCAGGTCGAGCAGCAGGCCGCGGACACCGGTCAGCGCAGCGCGGAGGTCGGTGGTCATCCGCGGATGGTAGCGTCGCGGGCGGGGTGCCGGCGTACCCGCCGGCCAAGGGGACCTGCTCATCGGCGGGTATCCTCGACGGCGGACGGACCGGCACCCAGACCGGTCGGGGTCGACGTGGAGGCAGCATGGGCATGCTCGATGGCCGGCGGGCACTCATCTTCGGAGTCGCAAACGACCATTCGATCGCCTGGGGAATCGCCCGGGCGCTGCACGATGCGGGTGCGACCGTCGGCTTCAGCTCGGTCGAGAGCCTGATCGAGCGGCGGGTTCGACCACTGGCCGAGTCGATCGGGGCGACCTTCATTGAACCGTGCGACGTGCAGTCGGACGAGCAGATCGCGACCGTCTTCTCGAAGTGGCGGACGGCCCACGGACCCGACGCCCAGCTTGACATCCTCGTCCATGCGCTCGCGTTTGCCCGGCGCGAAGACCTCGAGGGCAGCTTCGTGGACACATCCCGGGAGGGCTTCACCGTGGCTCTCGACGTGAGCGCCTACTCGCTCGTCGCGATCGTCCGTGAGGCCCGTCGGGCCGCTGTGCTGGGACCGGGCTCGAGCGTCCTGACGCTGACGTACTACGGAGCCGAGAAGGTCGTCAGCAACTACAACGTGATGGGGGTGGCCAAGGCGGCCCTCGAGGCATCTGTCCGCTACCTGGCCGCCGATCTCGGCCCCGCCGGCGTTCGGGTCAATGCGATCTCGGCCGGTCCTGTTCGGACCCTGGCCGCGGCCGGCATCGCCGGCTTCAAGAAGATGTACGGCGCCTTCGCCGATCTGGCGCCCATGCGCGCCAACATCTCGATCGAAGACGTGGGCCGCACCGCGCTCTTTCTTGCCTCAGACCTGTCGAGCGCGGTGACCGGCGAGACGATCTACGTGGATGGCGGGTTCAACATCATGGGCGTGCCCAGCGCGGAGGCCTGAACCGGCAGCCAATTCAGGCATTTCTCAGACCAGCGGCGTAAACCTGCTGATGACAGGCCCAACGACGCAGCGCTCCACGAGGCTCCCGCGATGACCACGCCATTCGATCCGGAATTCACAGGTCCAGCCCTGCCGGGCCCGGCTCCGGCCGTGACCGACCCCGACCTGGTCGCCCACGACGAGAGCGCCTACGAGGCGACCGCCGCGCCACCCGTGGCCCAGCCGCCCCCGCCAACCAGCGGCCGATCGGCCGGGCGTGGGCTCGGCCGCGGCTCGATCGTCCTGACCGCGGTGCTCGCCGCGGCGCTGTCCGCCGGGGGAACCCTGGGCGTGATCGAGCTGACCCTGCCCCAGGCCGCAGCCACCCCGTCGAAGGCCCCTGCCCAGTTGACCAACGCCAGTACGACCGTCCCGACCACGAGCGGGAGCGCCAACCAGCCGATCGTCCAGATCGCTGCCGCCGCCAGTCCAGCGGTGGTCACGATCTCAGCCTCCGGCAGTGGCGCCGGACGAGGCTCGGGGACGTCGATCGGTTCCGGCTTCATCGTCACGGCGGATGGCTACATCCTGACCAACCGACACGTGGTCGCCAGCGGCGGGACGCTGACCGTCCAGCTGGCCGACGGCCGCCAGTTCGATGGCACCGTCTCGGGCGCCGACGCGACCCACGACCTGGCCGTGGTCAAGATCGCGGCGACCGGCCTGCCCAGCCTGGGCCTGGCCGACTCCGACACGGTCCAGATCGGCCAGCTCACAGTCGCCATTGGTGACCCGCTGGGCAGGTTCACCGGGACGGTGACGACCGGGATCGTCAGCGGCATCGGTCGCTCGATCGACGTGCGCGATGCCCAGACCGGCTCGGCCGTCCATCTGACCGGGCTGATCCAGACGGACGCGGCAATCAACGAGGGCAACAGCGGCGGGCCACTCCTCAACTCCGCGGGCCAGGTCCTGGGGATCAATACGGCCACGGACCCCAGCGCCCAGGGCATCGGCTTCGCCGTTCCGATCAACACGGCAGCCGCCCTGCTGACCGCCGCCGAGGCCGGGACCGCCACGACGAACTGAGCGCGGGAAGCGGTCTCCCGGCAGCCCGGTCTCGCCGGCGGGCGGCCAAATCGCCTCTGCCACGCGTTGCGGTAGCCCTTCGGCCTAGACTCGTTCGATGGTATACTCCCAGGGAGTATGAACGTCGAGTCACCGGCCGGCCCCCCCAGCATCGCCCGCGGCAGCGCAACGCCCTCGATCGAGATCGTCCTGCCGGTCGCCGGGATGACCTGTGCATCGTGCGTCAACCGGATCGAACGGTTCCTGAACAAGACCGAGGGCGTCCTCGAGGCTAACGTCAACCTGGCCACCGAGAGGGCCACGATCCTGGTCGATCCGGCCTTCGCCGGCCGGTCCGAGCTGATCGCCGCGGTGGAGGCGGCCGGCTACGACGTGCGCAGCACGGCCGTCCGTGATGACGCCGAGAGCGGCCTGGAAGCCGAATTCAGCGCCGATGACGCCGCTCGGTCCCGGGAGCAACGCCGGCTCCTGGTCGAGGCCCTCGCGTCGATCGCCGTCGCCGCAGGGATCATGCTGGTCATGTTCTGGCCGCAGAGCGCCCTGCCCCTCGAGACGCTCAACTGGGTCGCGCTCGTACCGGCCACCTTCATCCAGGCCTGGGCCGGCCGACGCTTCTACGGCGCAGCCGTCCGGGCCGCCCGCCACGGCTCGAGCACGATGGATAGCCTGGTTGCAATCGGGACGAGTGCCGCCTGGGCGTACAGCGTCGTTGTGACCGTGGCCCCCCAGTTGGTCCACACCGCCGGCCTGCAGCCGCAGACCTACTTCGACAGCGCCACGATCATCATCGGGCTGATCCTGCTGGGTCGCTGGCTGGAGGCGCGGGCAAAGGGTTCGACGACCGGCGCAATCCGCCGGCTCGTGGGCCTGCAGGCTCACTCCGCCCATCGCCTCGTCGATGGCGGGGCCGACGAGGACGTCAGGCTCGAGTTGGTCCGGGCGGGCGACCTCCTCCGGGTTCGTTCGGGCGAGACGATCCCTGTCGACGGACTCATCGTTGAAGGTGCCTCGGCCGTCGACGAATCGATGCTGACCGGCGAGGCGATGC
>JBBRIM010000060.1:0-13431 GCA_038221095.1 Candidatus Limnocylindrales bacterium | reverse complement strand
GCCAGTCGATCGCTCATCGGGACCTCCCTGCTCGTGCCTGCGGCTCCGTGTGTCGGTGGCCGCAGGCACGCGCTATTGTGAGATTGCGTATTGACAGGAGGCCACCGGAGCGGCCTAATCCGCCCATCGCAATCGTACGCTGCCCCAGGAGGATTCGAGGGATGGATCAACGACCCGGTAGGTCGATATCGGCTGACGAAGCGAAGCTGCACAGCCTGGGCTATGCCCAGGAGCTGCGGCGGGGGATGAGGACATTCTCCAACTTCGCCGTCTCGTTCACGATCATCTCGATCCTGTCAGGCTGCCTGACCCTGTTCCTGTTCGCGATGAACACGGGCGGCCCGGCGGTGATGACCCTCGGCTGGTTGTTCGTCGGCGCGTTCGTCCTGGTCGTCGCCCTGGGGATGGCCGAGGTGGCTTCCAGCTATCCAACGGCCGGTGGCCTGTACTACTGGTCGGCCAAGCTGGCCGATGAGGCCGGCGCCGACGGCGCCCGCTGGTCGTGGTTCGTCGGCTGGTTCAACCTCGTCGGTCAGGTCGCCGTCACCGCCGGGATCGACTTTGGCCTGGCGTTTTTCACGAACGCCTTCCTCAACATCGCGTTCGGCTTCCCGGTGGATCCGCCCCACACGATCCTGCTGTTCGGGATCATGCTGATCATCCACGCACTCCTGAATACCTTCGGGATCCGCCTGGTGTCCCTCCTCAACGACGTATCAGTGTGGTGGCACCTGGTGGGTGTCGCCGCGATCGTGATCGTCCTCGTGATCCTGAACCAGCACGGCCGGACCGATCTCGGAACGGTCTTCTCCAAGACAGTCGACAACACCGGCGATGGAACAGGAGGTCTGACCTGGCCCGGCCCGATGTTCATCGGCATCCCACTGTACGTGGCCTTGATTGGCCTGCTGAATGCCCAGTACACCCTGACCGGTTTCGACGCCTCGGCCCACATGTCCGAGGAGACCCACGATGCGCAGCGCTCGGCGCCGAAGGGGATCGTCTACTCCGTGATCATCTCGGTGATCGCGGGCTTCATCCTGCTCGTCGCCATGAATGTTGGGATCACCCCCGACAAGGTTTTCCTTGGCGCGGACGGCTCGACCATGGTGGACGGCTACACCCATGCGCTCCAGTCGGCGTCCGGCGTCCCGCCGGCCCAGATCTGGATTGACGCGATCGGCCAGACCGGCGGCTTGCTCATCCTGTTGCTCGTCATCGGTGCCCAGTTCTTCTGCGGCATGTCGTCGGTCACCGCCAACTCCCGGATGATCTACGCGTTCGCACGGGACGGCGCCATCCCGGGCAGCAGCTTCTGGCACCGGATCAACAAGCGCACCCGCACCCCCACGAACTCGATCTGGTTCGCGGCGTTCGGTGCCTTCCTGCTCGGCGTTCCCTACCTGTGGAACGCAACAGCCTACGCGGCGGTCACGTCGATCGCCGTGATCGGCTTGTACGTGGCCTACATCTCCCCGGTCTTCCTGCGCCTGCGCGCCGGGAGCAAGTTCCAGGAAGGACCCTGGACGCTCGGTCGCTGGAGCCGGCCGATCGGTATCATCGGCACGATCTGGGTCATCGTGATCTGCATCCTGTTCCTGCTCCCGCAGGTCCAGCCGATCACGGCATCCTCGTTCAACTACACGTCGCTTGTCTTCATCGTCGTTCTCGGTGGCGCCGCCATCTGGTACTTCACCTCGGCCAAGAACTGGTTCCATGGGCCAAAGGTCCAGGGGACTGCGGAAGAGCTCGCCGCGATCGAGGCAGAGCTCGAGGTCATCTGAGCAACGCCCGTCCAGCCGCTCAGCGGCTGCCTGAAGCGTTCGTCGAGCCCGGTGGCACCTGCCGCCGGGCTCGTTCGATGCCTGGCCTTCCCCGCCCGCCCGCCCGCGGGCACGGTTCGGGCGCCTAGTAGATCAGGGTCGCGCCGCTGGGGAAGACGAACACGAAGGTGGCGGCGCTGAGCGCCGCATTCGGCAGCAGACTCATGACCTGGGCGTCCCGGGTCACCTCGCCGGCGATCGTCTCGACCAGCCGGACGATCAGGCCGGTGTCCCGGTCGAACGAGACCTGCAGGTGATGGTCCGGCCGGTCGGCCGCGATCCCGATCGAACGGGGATGGTCGCACTCGAGCACGATCGCTTCGCGGCCGGCCACCTGGCCGGTCCCCGACACCCACGAGCGGCCGGTGGCCAGCACGTTCTGGCAGAACCCGGCCGGATGGACGAACGCCTCGGGCAGTGATTCGGCGGGCAATCCGGTCAAGGGTCGATAGACGCCGGCCGGGCCGGGGATGTCGGGATCATCCAGGCCGCCAACCCGGGGCCGGGCCGGACGCTGGGTTCCCTTGTTGTGATGGGCGGACCAGGTCCGGACCGTGGCCCCGTCCGAGATCCACAGGTCGAAGTTGGCCGAGACACCCAGGCTTGGATCGGTGGTCACGACCTTCGCTTCGCCCGGGTGGCGGAGGCTGGTATCGATGATGAGCACCCGGTCCCCGTGGGTGGTCGCAACCCGATCCTCGATCCGCAGTCGGAGGGTGTCGAAACGCAGTTCCGCGTCCCGGGCGAAGGTGAACAACTGGTCCACGCTGGGGGTGCCCTCGGGCAGGCCGACCAGCTCCGGGCGGCGCCGGGCGCCGGCGGTCACGAGCGGGGCGTGAGACGCGCGATCCCAGGGCGAAGTCGACATCGCCACGTATCGTAACCCGTCAGCCGCCGGCCGGACCGCCGCCGACTCCTGGCCGGGTCATCCGGTCCGGGTCGAGGAGCACGTCGAGGTCGTCCGCCGGGATGCCCCGCTCGAGGGCCAGCTCCCGGATCGTTCGGCCATTGGCCAGCGCATCCTTGGCCAGCCGCGCGGCGGCGTCGTAGCCGATCACCGGGGCGAGCGCTGTGGCCAGCATCAGTCCCTGTTCGACCAGCTGTGGACCACGTTCGGTTGCCCGCAGGCCATCGATCGCCCGGGCGGAGAAGTTCGCGGCAACAGCTCCCAGGAGTTCGATCGATTCAAGCAGCGCCGCGGCCGTGACCGGCATCATCACGTTGAGCTCGAGCAGGCTGCCGGTCTGGCTGAAGCCGATCGTCGCGTCATTGCCGACCACCCTGGCCACGACCATCGTGACGCTCTCCAGGATCACCGGGTTGACCTTGCCGGGCATGATGCTCGAGCCGGGCTGGGTCTCGGGGAGGGCCAGCTCGCCGATCCCGGCGCGCGGGCCCATGCCCATCAGCCGGATGTCCGAGGCGATCTTCCAGAGGCTCAGGGCGATCGTCTTGAGCGCACCGTGAGCCGCGATCACCGTGTCGAGGGTGGCCTGGGCGTGGAAGTGGTCGTCGGTCTCGCGGACCGGCAGGCCGGTCAGCTCGGCCAGCCGGGCGCAGGTCTTCGCCGTCGCCCCGACAGGCGCGTTGATCCCGGTGCCGACGGCCGTCCCGCCGAGCGGCACGCTGAGCAGCTCATCGAGCGCGGTCCGGGCGCGCCGGATCGAGGCGTTCAGCTGTCCGGCGTATCCGGCGAATTCCTGGCCGAGCCGGATCGGGGTCGCATCCTGGAGGTGGGTCCGGCCGGTCTTGACGATCGGATCGAACTCGACGGCTTTAGCCGCCAGGCTCGCGTGGAGTTGCTCGAGACCCGGCAGCAGCGTGCGTTCGATTGCGATGGCCGCGGCCAATTGCATGGCGGTTGGGATCGCGTCGTTCGACGACTGGCCGGCATTGACGTGATCGTTGGGATGGACGGGCGAGCCGAGCCGGGCGGCGGCCAGGTGGGCGATCACCTCGTTCGCGTTCATGTTGGTCGACGTGCCCGAACCGGTCTGGTAGATGTCGATCGGGAAGGCGTCGTCGTGGCGGCCCTGGGCGACCTCGTCGGCGGCCGACACGATCGCGGCGGCCATTGCCGGGTCGAGCCGGCCGAGCTCGGCGTTGGTCTCGGCGCCGGCCCGCTTGACCAGGGCCAGGGCATGGATGAAGCCGGCCGGCATCGGTCGACCGGAGATCGGGAAGTTGAGCACGGCCCGTTGGGTCGAGGCGCCGTACAGCGCCGCCGCCGGGACGGCCAGCTCGCCCATCGAATCCCTTTCGATCCGGGTTGGCCCCGCGTTCGCGGCCGGGCTTGGTTCGGTCATCTGTCGATGGTAGCGCGCCGCGCCTCGGGCGGCCCTGTTGGGCAACTCCCGTAGACTCCCGGTGATGAGCGTCGAGATCGGCTTTGATTCGGACACGTTTCGGAAGGTGATGGGCCATTTCGTGACGGGCGTCACCGTGGTCACGACCCTCGAGAGCGGCGAACCACAGGGGATCACCGTGAATGCCCTCAGTTCGGTCTCGCTTGAGCCGCCGCTGGTCATGGTCGCGCTCGATCGGCGGCGCTACATCACGCCCAAGGTTCACGCTGCCGGGCGGTTTGCCGTGAACGTCCTGGGCGAGCACCAGCAGGATCTGGCCGACTGCTTCGCCGGCGCTCCGGTCCAGCCCGGCCGCGAACGGTTCTGCGCGGCTGCCTGGGCGCCCGGCAGCACCGGCTTGCCGCTGCTCGATGGCGCGATTGCCACGCTCGAGTGCTCGGTGGTCGGCGTCCACCCGATCGGTGACCACGACCTCTTCATCGGGCGAGTCGACGCGCTGCGCAACGACGAACAACATCCCCAGCCGCTGCTCTACTACCGCCGCCGCTACCTGCGTGTGGAACGGGCCGAATCGATCGCCATCGAAGGCCGGCAGGAAGGCTGAGGGCATGTCGCCGTCCGCTCAACGGCCCGGGTCGGGAGCAGCCCAACCGGGTTTCAGCGTTCGAAGCAACGTGGCGCCGGCGATGCTCAACATCTCGGCCGGCGGCCTGGAGATCGGGTACGACGCCCACGGCGCCGGGCCCCCACTGGTCCTGCTGCACGGTGCGACATCCACCGGGCGTGAGGACTTCGCCGCCCAGGTCCCCTGGCTATCGAAGGCATTCCGGATCTACCTGCCCGATGCCCGGGGCCACGGGTCGACGTCCTGGGACGCCGCCCACGGTTTCAGCTACGGCCAGCTCGTCGACGACCTGGGCGCCTTTGTCGATGCCCTGGGACTCGACACGTTCCACCTGCTCGGCTTTTCGATGGGCGCGATGACCGCCCTCCAGTTTGCCGCCCGCCACCCTGGACGGCTGCGCACCCTGGTTATCGTGGGGATCACGACCCAACGCGAGCCACGCACCAGCGTCGTCCGGCGGCTGATGGATCCGGCCCGGATCGAACGCGATGATCCGGCCTGGGCCGCACTGCTCGGACGGCGGCACGACCCCGTCCATGGCGGGGGTGCCTGGCGGCGCCTCCTGCCGGCGATTGCGGCAGACGTTGCGGTCCAGCCGCTCCTCGGTCCCGCCGACCTGCGCCGGATCGAGTTGCCGGCGCTGGTCGCCGTGGGCGATCGCGACCCGTTCGTCCCGGTCGACCACGCCTGGGGCCTGATGCGTCAGCTGCCCAACGCCCGACTGCTCGTGGCCCCCGGCTGCGGCCATGAGGTGATGGTCCAGCGGCCGTCCCTGTTCAACGATGCCTGCGCCGAGTTCTATCGTTCGACCGAGGCGATCGCCCGGACTCGCTCGGTCCCCCATCCCGACGGTGGTTCGGGCGCCACGTTCGAGGGAGGTCAACGATGACAACGCTGCTCGTCCTGTTCCGCCGGCCGGACGGCGGTACCGAGGCAGCCGACGCCTTCGAGCGGGCGTACGCCGAGGGCCACCTGCCGCTGGTCGTCGGGACGCCGGGCCTCCGGGCGGTGCGCGTCCAGCGGGTCCGCGAGGCGCTCGGCAACGAGACTGACCTGGCCCTCGTGACCGCACTGGACTTCGATGATCGGGCGGCCCTCGATGCCGGACTCGCCTCGGATGCAATGCGGGCCGCGGGTCGAAACCTGCGCTCGTTCGCGCCGGGTCTGGCGACCATGCTCGTTCTCGATCCCGCTCCGGAGCTCGTTCCCCCAGACTGGCGCTAGTGGATACTGGGGTGGTGTCGACCGACCCGCTCGTCCGCGTGACGTTCCCGGCTCCCGCTCCATTCGGGGCAGGCCAGGCGGTGGGCGGGGTGGCCCTCGTCACCTTCGATCGGCCCGAGTCGCTCAATGCGATCTCGTTCGCCTTGCTCGACCAGCTCGTGGCTGCGCTGCATGCCCTGGATGCCAACCCGGCCTGCCGCTGCGTGGTCCTGACCGGCGCCGGCGTGCGTGCCTTCGCCGCGGGGGCCGATATCAAGGAGTTGCTCGGGCAGACGCCTGAAACGCTGGCCGACTCGGGTGACTTCGATCGCTGGGACCAGCTCCGCGAGATCGGCCTGCCGATCGTCGCGGCGGTGCGGGGCTACGCCCTCGGCGGCGGCTGCGAACTGGCCCTCGCCTGCGACCTGATCGTGGCCGGCGAGGATGCCCAGTTCGGTCAGCCCGAGATCAGGATCGGGGTGATCCCGGGAGCCGGCGGGACGCAGCGCCTGACCCGGGCGATCGGCAAGGCTCGAGCCATGGAGCTGGTCCTGACCGGCCGCTCGATCAGCGCCCGGGAGGCCGAGGCTGCTGGCCTGGTCAGCCTCGTCGTGCCGGTTGAGGAGACGCTCGACCGGGCCCTCGAACTGGGCGGTCGGATTGCGGCGATGCCACCGATCGCCGTGCGAGCCGCCAAGGCGATGATCAACCGGGCATTCGACACGACCCTGACCGAAGGCTTGGCCGAGGAACGTCGGGCGTTCTTCGGCCTGTTTGCCACCGAGGACCAGGCCGAGGGCATGGCTGCCTTCGCAGAGAAGCGAACGCCGATTTGGCGGGGACGTTGAGGAGGCGAGGGTGATCGACGAGACCGGCCGGCCATCCGATGAGGGCGGCAGCGACTACGGCAGTGATATCAGCCGGGAACTTGGTGACGGACCGCCGGCCTCGTGGCGAGATAGCGCGCCGGACCTGCTGGCTCCGATCGACGCCGGAGGCCCGATCAGCGGGCATGTCCCGACGTCGGCCGACGCCCCGGCGATCTCGCTCTCACCGGAGCACGACTGGCAGGCGGCCCGGGTTCTCCTCGTCCCGCTCCTTCGACCCGTTGGCACCGTGGGCATCCGGCTGACCGACGTCAGTCGCTCCGCCCTCGCCCTCAATACGTCGAGCCATACCCTGCCCCTCCTGGGTGAGGGTCCGTGCGAGCTCACCGTTGTCTACGTCATCCCGGCGTCGGGGTTCGATATCGTCGTCAACGCTGAGCACCTGGTGTCCTGGGCGGTTGATCCGGCCGAGATCCACGAGGCGGCGATGGCCAACCTGGCGGCCTGGTCGGCCACGGCTCCCTGGACCGGCGAGGAATCGAATGAACGACGGCTCCTGTCGTCCGACGGTGGCGATGGTCCCGATGCCGCCCGGATCCTGCTGCCCGAGGTCCGGGCGCACCTGGCGGCGAGCCTGAGTCCGGCCGGCGGCCCGGTCTACGTCGGGGTCCCGGATCGACACCTGCTGGTGGCCGGTGCGTCGGGCCCGGCCGACCTTGAGTTCGGCCAGCAGCTGGCCACGTTCGTGGCGGACCACGCCGATGGGGCCGACGAACCGATCGACCGGCGCCTGTTCGAGCTTTCCGGCGGCGAGCTCCGGCCCGTGGCTGGCTGACCACGGCGATGGCCCCGGTCTTCAGCGCGCTTCGCTGGGAGGTTGCGGCCGGGATGGCCACGATCACCCTGGACCGGCCGGATGCGCTCAACAGCCTCGATGGCCCGCTCAAGCAGGACCTGCTCGCGGCCTTCCGGGAGGCCGCCCGGGACCCCGACGTGCGGGTCGTGATCCTGACCGGTGCCGGCCGGGCCTTCTGTGCCGGACAGGACCTGCGGGAGCGCCTTGAGCCCGATCCCACGCCGCTCGACGTTGAGGTCCGGGAGCGTTTCAACCCAATCGTGGCCGCGATCCGCCTGCTCGACAAGCCGGTGATCGCCGCGGTCAACGGCGTGGCGGCCGGAGCCGGGGCCTCGCTGGCATTTGCCTGCGACCTCCGAATTGCCGCCGAGCCGGCCAGCTTCGTGCTCGCCTTCGGCCGGATCGGCCTGGTCCCGGACAGCGGTGCCAGCTGGCTGTTGCCGCGCCTGGTCGGCCTCGGCCGGGCAATGGAGCTCCTGCTCCTGGCCGAACCGGTGCCGGCCGCCGAAGCCCTCCGGATCGGCCTGGTCAACTGGGTCGTGCCGGCCGACGCACTGGGCGCCGAGGCTGGCCGGATCGGGGCGATCCTGGCCGCAGGTGCTCCCCGGGCGATCGCCCTGACCAAGCGCGCGCTGCGCCGGTCACTCGAGGCGGGCTTCGAGGCGACGCTTGACTACGAGGCGTCGCTGCAGGGGATCGGCGGGCGAACCGCCGACCACGCCGAGGGCCTGGCGGCCTTCATCGAGAAGCGCCCGCCGCGGTTCAGCGGCTCCTAGACGACGCTCTCAGGGTTGGACGTAGGTCACCGGGTTCGAATAGCCCACTACCAGGTCACCCAGCGTCGTCGTGCGGACCGCGCTGACCGTGAAGGTCAGGCTCTGCCCGCCGGTCCAGCCGACGTTCGGAACCGGCCAGTTTCCCTGGTTGGCCGCCGTCACCACGATCCTGTGCACCGTTAGGTCGATCGAGGTGTAGTACTGAATCCAGTAGGCACTGAAGCAACCGGGCCCGAATACTCGGGTAGCCACCCACACGAAATTCAGGTTGTCGGGCGTGAGGCTGAGGGGCCCAAGGTATTCCTGGGGCCGACCAAAGATCGACTTGACGGGGCTGGCTGCCAGTACCTTGCCTCCAGCGCCGAGCGCCAGGGTCTGGTAGCTGCCCGTCGTTGATCCGATTGGATCGTACCCACTCGTGATGTTCTGGCCGAACGTCGTGGCGCTGGCGACCGGGATCCCACTTCGCCGGGTCTCGTACTTGACGAAGCCGGCGCCCGTGTATTTCGTCCACGACAGGACGACTCCACCCGGGCACGACAGGCCGGTCAGGTTGAAGGTTGGTTTGGGGGTTGCCGTGGGGGTTGGGCTCGGGCTCGGGCTTGGCGACGGCGTGGCGCCCGGGGTGGGACTCGGGCTCGGGCTGTCGCTCGGGCTGTCCGAGGGGGCGACGCTCGGCGATGCGCTCGGGCCGTCGCTGGGACTGTCGCTCGGGCTGGGGGACGGACTCGGGCTGGGCAATGGCGTGTCGTTGGGCGCCAGGGCGACGCCGGCCAGGGCCCCGATCGGATAGCCCAGTGACTCGTCGGTCTTGGCGTTGTCGATCAGCCACGGATCGCTGAAGGCGCTGGTCGGGATCGGGCCAACGGTGAGCCCGGCCGAACCGGAACCACCGAACAGGACGGTCGCCGAACTCCCCTCGGGGATCTGCCGGTGAACACCGGGTCCGTCGATTGAGACGGCATGCTCAAGGGCCAGCAGGGTGACCTGTTCACCGCCGGACGATCCCGGGGTCCGGTCCAGGTCGAAGGCTGTACCGGTCGCCGTCCAGGTATAGGGCCCGGTCACGACGCTGTACGAGCCGCCCGAAGCGAGGACCACCCGGTGATAGGCCCGGCCGGCGAGCAGGTCGAGCTGGTCGCTCGAGCCTGACAGGAGGTTGAGCCGCAGGTCCGCTCCGCCGGCGAGGCGCGTCTGGCTCGAGCCCAGGTCGAGCGTCGCGTGCCCGTCGGCCGCGACCTGGATCTCGTCGCCGACGGCGAGCGCGGCACCGGTCACGAGTGGCTGGCGCGCGCCGCCCCGGATCAGCGTTGCCCCGGCCGCATCGCCGACCTTGTTGGCGGCCGCGGGCGTCAGCCGTCCAACGAGCAACCCGGCAGCCGCCAGGGCCAGGACCATCGCCCCGGCCCCCAGGGCCACCCATTTGCGGCTCGCCCCAGTTCGCTGTCGCAGCGCATTCGACTGGGCGCTGGGTCGCGGCCGGGTCAGCGGTCCCGTCGTCATGTCGGGCGCCAGCGCAACGACCGGAATCGACCGCGCGGAGCCTACCGCCGATGGGGCCTGGAGCGACGCGCTGGACGACCGGGCCGGGACGGAGCGCGCCTCGACGACCGCTTCGAGCCGGCTCCTGAGCGCCTCGCTGAAGATCGGGTCCGGGCGGCCGTTGGCCACCTGTGCCCGCCGATTCCGGGCCCGCCGGCCGGCCGCCGCCAGGTCGGTTGCCAGGGCGTCCAGGGCCGCAGCGTCCGGGTCGGAGGCGCGGCCGAATGGAATCGGGCCAGCGTTCGCCGCGACGCTCGAGGAAGCTCGGCGCTTCGTTGGCGAAGCCTCCGCGGCCTTGGTCGAGATCGCGGTCGCCGGTCCCCTGGCGCTCGTCACGGCGGTCCGTGTCGCGGGCGGCTCCTCGGCCAGCGGTCGTACCGCGCTCGTTCGGAGGCGGCCGGTCCCGGCGGGGCGAGCGTCGGGCTTACGCGGCATGGATGTCCTTTCGAACCGTGGCCAGGTGGAGCGCCCGCAGCGCTCGGTGGAGTCGAAGCTCCAGGGTCGCGGCCGAAATGCCCATGGCCGCGCACAGCTCAGGAGTCGTGAGGTCGTCCAGGAACTTGAGGACCAGAACCCGGCGCTGCCCCTCGGTGACCCGGGCCAGGGCCTGCCGAAGCTCGTCGCGATCGAGGGCGCCCGCGAAGGCGGCCGTGGCGACCTCGTCGCCCACGAGTGGCTCGGGGCGTTCGGCGCCCGGCTCGGCGAAGTCGCCGGCGCGGACGCCTTGCAGGGGATCACGGGCGCCGCGCCGGTCGCGGTCGACCACCGCACTGGCCGCGACTCGATACAGCCAGCCGCCGAACGTATCGCTGCGGAAGCCGCCCGATCGGAGCACCTCGAGGCCGCGCTGGAAGGTGACGCCGGTGATTTCCTCGGCGGCCGGCCGGCTGGCAGCGCGCCGGGCCACGAAGCTGTAGACCCGGGGCAGGTAGAAGTCGTACAGCTCGAAGAACGCGGCCTGATCGGTCCGGGCGCGGAGGATCAGCCCACGCTCGCGCGCAGGCTCCATCCGGCTGGCGGTTCGTTCGTTTGGCATTCGGAGGCCGACAGTAACGGCGCCCGGTCCACGCCACCATCGACCAGCGGTACTGTCGTGGCCCGTAGCAGGTACCGTTCCGGCCCCATCGGTCGATGCCGTGGCCGGACCTTGACGGGCTGGAATCGCCGGGGTAGCCTCCCTAACAAACGTTCGGTTGGCAAGGGAGCAGGCGAATTGGTCGAGACCAGGCGACGCCAGATCGAAGATGTCGCCTCGAACCTGTTCCGGGAGCAGGGTTACGACGGCACTAGCGTGCGCGACATCGCCCGCGGCCTGGCAATCCAGGGCGCCAGCCTGTACGCCCATGTCGCCTCGAAGGAGGACGTCCTGTGGGCAATCGTCGGCCGGGCGGCCGACCGGTTCGAAGCTGCGGCCGATCACGCCGAGGCTGAGACGGCCGGCGAGCGAGCCGGGGAGCGGCTCGAAGCGCTGATTCGTGCCCACGTCCAGGTCGTGACCGACGACGTCGGGCAGGCCGGTGTCTTCATTCGCGAGTGGCGCGCCCTGTCGCCGCTGCGCCGTGCCCGAGTCGGCGCGCGGCGGGATGCCTACGAGAACCGCTGGCGCCGGTTGATCGCCGAGGGCAGCCAGCTGGGTGCCTTCGTGCCGGCTGATCCGGTCCTGGCCGCCGCCTGGCTGCTCACGGCCCTCAACGGCATCGCCGGCTGGTACCGCCCCGACGGGCCGTTATCCGCTCGGGCAATCGCGGCCGAGTTCGTCAACCTCGGCCGTCGGTCCCTGGAGCAGGCGACGCCACGATGACCGACCCACGCGCCCTCGATCCGGTCCTGCCGGAGCAGGAGCGGACGCGCCCCTCGTTCAACGAGGCTCGATCCGGCGACGAGCGCTATCGGGCGTTCGTCGAGCACGTCCAGGCCGGCGGCAAGGTGGAGGCCGGCGATTGGATGCCCGACGAGTACCGGACGAGTGTCCTTCGGTTCGTCGAGATGCATGCCAACAGCGAGCTGATGGGGGTGCTCCCCGAACGAGACTGGATCCTTCGCGCGCCGACGCTCCGGCGCAAGCTGGCCCTGACCGCCAAGATCCAGGACGAGGTCGGTCATGCCCAGCTGCTCTATCGCGTCGCCGAGGACCTGGGCAAGCCCCGCGAGGCGATGATCGACGACCTGCTCGCCGGTCGAACGAAGTTCCACAACGTCTTCCACTACCCCACCCGGAGCTGGGCGGACATCGGGGTGATCGCCTGGCTCGTGGACGCGGCCGCGATCGTGGCCCAGCAGGCGCTCCGCGATTCGAGTTACGGGCCGTACGCCCGCACGATGAAGAAGATCTGCTGGGAGGAATCCGTCCACATCATGCATGGACGGGACGTGGTCGTGACCCTGGCGGCCGGCAGCGCCGGGCAGCGGGCGATGGTCCAGGAAGCGCTCGACCGGTGGTGGCCGCCGCTCATGCAGATGCACGGCCCGCGATCAGCCCGCGCGGACGACCGCGACCTGTACTGGCGAATCAAGGCGAAGACATCCGAGGAGCTCCGCCAGGAATTCCTGTCGATCTACGTCCCCCGGGTCCGCGAGCTGGGGCTGAGCCTGCCGGATCCCGAGCTCAGGCTGGATGGCTCGACCGGCGCGTGGACCTACACCGAGCCCGATTGGGCCGAGCTCCGGTCGGTGGTGACGGGCCACGGGCCGGCCTCGCAGGCCCGGCTCAGCTTCCGGCGCATTCAGCGCGAGGAGTCGCGCTGGGTCCGCGACACGATTCTCGCACCGGGCGGAGCGGCGGCCTGATGCTCCCCCCTGCCGGCGACAGCGCGGGGCCGGCCCCGACCGGACCCGTCCTCGAGCCATTCGAGGTCTTTCGCCAGGAACGCGAAGGTGAGCCGATGCGCCATGGCGGCAGCGTCCTCGCACCCGATCCGACGCTCGCCCTGCATTACGCCCGCGAGCTCTACGCCCGGCGCGGCGAGAGCCTTCGTCTGTGGGTCGTCCGGCGCTTCGACATCGTGGAGCTCGATGACCAGGACCTGCTCAATCCGCCGCTCGACCGGTCGTATCGGAAACCGGGTGGCTACGTGATGCGAGAGAAGCTGGCCAAGGCACGCGAGCGGACCGGCCAGGCGAAACGATCTGCTTCCTCCGGTCGGTGTGGAACGGCCGGCGATGGGACCGGCGATGGGACCGGCGATGGGACCGGCCCGCGATGACTGCCGGCATCGACCCCCGGGTCGAACCCCTGACGGCCGACCTCGCCGAGCTTCTGCTCGCCCTGGCCGACGACGATTTCGTGCTGGGCTTTGCCGACAGTGAGTGGACCGGGATCGCGCCGCACCTCGAGGAGGACGTCGCGATGAGCTCGATGGCCCAGGACGAGCTGGGCCACGCTGCGGCGTACTACGAGCTGCTGGCCGACCTGACCGGGGGCGACCCGGATCGGATCGCCTATGACCGCCCGGCCGAGGCCTTCCGGCACTGCC
>JBBRIM010000059.1:0-13504 GCA_038221095.1 Candidatus Limnocylindrales bacterium | reverse complement strand
CCCTGGCTCGGACGCTCGGCTCGGATGCCGCCGAGCGCAGCCGGATCTGCGCCAACGATGAGTGCCGCTACGTCTTCTTCGACGAGTCGCGGATCCACCAGCGGCGCTGGTGCGACATGGCCAGTTGTGGCAACCGGGCGAAGGCCGCTCGACATCGGGCCCGGGCCCGGGCCGGCGACACCGCCGCCGTCTGAGGGTGAAGGCGGGCCGTCAGGCCTCGCGTACGACCAGGTTGACCAACCGGCCACCGGCGTGGATCACCCGGTCCGGGGTTCGACCGGCGAGGAGCTCGCGGACCCTGTCACGAGCCAGGACCAGCCGTTCGAGGTCGGCCTCGTCGATCCCCGCCGGCACGGTGATCCGGTCGCGGACCTTGCCGTTGACCTGGATCGGCACCTCGCGGGTCTCGCTGGCCGATG
The DNA here is from genome assembly GCA_038221095.1 of Candidatus Limnocylindrales bacterium. Lineage (GTDB taxonomy): Bacteria > Chloroflexota > Limnocylindria > Limnocylindrales > CSP1-4 > Palsa-1033. The sequence goes on along the minus strand of JBBRIM010000059.1, from coordinate 13,085 downwards.
CTGCCTGGTCAACCTCGGGCCAGGACTCACCGTGGATGGTGGACTCGGCCTGCCCTGCCGCGGTCCGCAGCCGGTTCCAGATCTCATCGGAGATGTGCGGAGCGGCCGGGGCCAGCATGAGCAGGAGCAGGCGGATCGCCTCGTTCCAGGCCGGGCCACCGGCCACATCGCTGCCGCGGTAGCGGAAGAGGGTGTTGGCCAGCTCCATCAGGTGGGCGACCATCGTGTTGAACCGGAAGCCCTCGTACTCGTCGGTGACGACGCGCAGGGTCCGGTGGGCGGCCATTCGGATCGCCCGTTCGGCTGCCGGTCCGTCTTCGCCCGCCGGCAGCTTGCCCGCGTCGGGATCGCCACCCTCCCGGCCGTGCGGATCGAGGGCCAGCGTCCAGACCCGGTTGAGGAAGCGGTGCACGCCGCCGATCCCGGTGGGGCTCCACGGCCCGCCCTGGTCCCACGGTCCCATGAACATCAGGAAGAGCCGGACGGTGTCGGCCCCGTAGCGCTGGACGAGCTCGTCCGGGTCCTGGACGTTGCCCCGCGACTTGCTCATCCGCTCGCCGTCGGCGCCCAGGATCTGGCCCTGGTTGAACAGCCGCTTGAACGGCTCGCGCTCGTTGATCAGGCCAAGGTCGGCCAGTGCCTTGGTGAAGAAGCGGCTGTACAGCAGGTGCATGACGGCGTGCTCGGCGCCGCCGGTGTACTGGTCGACCGGCCCCCAGCGATCGACCAGGTCCCGCTCGATTGGACCGTCGGTCTTGTCCGGGCTGAGGTAGCGATACCAGTACCACGACGAATCGACGAACGTGTCCATCGTGTCGGTTTCACGGCGGGCCGGCCCACCGCAGCGGGGGCAGGCCACGTCGAGGAAGGCGTGGTCGGTCTTGAGTGGGCTCTCACCGCTGCCCTTGAAGTCAACGTCGTCGGGCAGGAGCACCGGCAGGTCCACGTCGGGCACCGGCACGATTCCGTCGGTTGGGCAGTAGACCACGGGGATGGGCGTGCCCCAATAGCGCTGGCGGCTGACCAGCCAGTCCCGAATCCGGTAGTTCACGGCGCGCTGCCCAGCAGCCTCGGCCGCCAGCCGATCGACGATCCGGGCGAAGCCCTCGGCTGCCGGCAGGCCGCTGAACGGGCCGGAGTTGACCAGCCGCTCACCCGCGGCGTGAGCGACGTATGCCTCGTCGAGAGGCGCGTCGTCGGCTGTGTCAGGCGCGGCGATCACCCGGCGGATCGTCAGCCCGAACTTCGTGGCGAAGGCGAAGTCGCGCTCGTCGTGGGCAGGCACGGCCATGATCGCGCCGGTGCCGTAGCCACTCAGCACGTAGTCGGCGATCCAGATCGGGATCCGTTCGCCGTTGACCGGGTTGATCGCATCGGCGCCCAGCGCCACCCCGGTCTTCTCGCGATCCGTTGACAGCCGCTCGATCTCGGTCTGCCGGCGGGCCTGGTGGAGGTAGGCGGCAACCTCGGTCGCGCGCTCGGGCGCGGTCAGGCGTTCGACCAGGGCGTGCTCGGGTGCGAGGACCATGAAGGTGGCCCCGAACAAGGTGTCGGGCCGGGTGGTGAACACGACCAGGTCGTCGCCGCCCGGCTGGTGTGGATCGGGCGCGGTCTTGAAGACCACCTCCGCGCCTTCGGATCGGCCGATCCAGTTGGTCTGCTGGACGCGGATCGGCTCGGGCCAATCGATCCCGGTGAAGTCGAGCAGCTCGTCGGCATAGTTCGTGATCCGCAGGAACCACTGCTCCAGGTCGCGCTTCTCGACCAGGGCGCCGCAGCGCCAGCAGTGCCGGTCGGTCCCTTCAACCTGTTCCCGGGCCAGCGTCCCGTCGTTAGGGCACCAGTCCACGGGCGCCATCGCCCGGTAGGCCAGGCCCGCCGCCAGGAGCTTGTTGAAGATCCACTGGTTCCAGCGGTAGAAGTCAGGCAGGCAGGTGATGATCTCGGCGTCCCACTGGAACGTGGCGCCCATGGTCCGGAACTGCCGGCGCATGTTCTCGATGTTCTTCATCGTCCAGGCCGCCGGGGGGACGTTGTTCTTGATCGCAGCGTTCTCGGCGGGCAGGCCGAAGGCATCGAAGCCGATCGGATAGAAGGTGTTGTAGCCGTGCATCCGCCGGAACCGGGCGATCGCGTCGGTCGGCGTGGTGATGTACCAGTGGCCGATGTGCAGGTCGCCCGACGGGTACGGGTACATCGTCAGGAGGTAGTACTTCGGCCGGATCGTGTCGTTCAGGTCGGCCCGGTCGATGCCCAGCTCGGCCCAGCGCGCCTGCCGGCGTGGCTCGATCTCGGTTGGCTGGTAGCGCTCGATCCTGGCGCGATCGCTCACGGCTGGCCTCGAAATGGCACACCCCCCGGTGGGCCGCCGGCCGCGTCGAGGGGTGGGACTTGACGGCGAATGTGGTTGGTGGAGCTACGGGGATTCGAACCCCGGACCTCTTGCATGCCATGCAAGCGCTCTACCAACTGAGCTACAGCCCCTCCGTGAAGCGGGAGTATACCAGTGAGGCCGGTTCGATCCGACGTCCGGATCACCGGATCTGGCGAACCGACGGCCCGTCATGTGGCACCATCGATGCGTGATCGTGCCCATGCTCCGCAGGTGACCAGCCGGACCGAGGAAGCCGCCGAGCTTGCCCTGCCCGGTGGCCTGCTCGACTACATCCTGCGCCGTTCGACCCGTGCCCGGCGAGTGCGGGTGACCGTCGATCCGCTGCGCGGCGTGATCGTCACCGTGCCGGCTCGACGACCCGGCGCCCGAGATGCCCTGGCCTCGGTCGAACCGTTCCTGCGCGAGCGAGAAGGTTGGATCCGGACCCACCTCGACCGGCAGGCCCGCCAGCGCTCGAGGGTGGCCGGCCTGACTGCCGGCCTGGCCTCGGGCCAGCTCCGGGACGGCGCCTTGCTGCCGTATCGCGGGCGGGCCCACCGGATCCGGATCGAGGGCCCGAGCAAGACCCTCGCCCGGTCGGTCGTCCGGGTCGAGGATGCCGATGCACTCGGGACGAGCCGCACGATCATCCTGGAACTGGCCAGCCGCGACCGTCGCCGGCCGGCCGGGATCCTCGAGGCCTGGCTGCGTGGTCGGGCGGTGACCCAGATCGAGGCCGCCATCGCCCGCCATGCGCCCGGCCTGGGGGTGCAGCCCTCGGTGGTTGTCGTGCGGGATCCGCGCAGTCGCTGGGGCAGCGCCTCACGGACCGGCCGAGTGGCCCTCAGCTGGCGACTCATCCTGGCTCCGCCCGAGGCCCTCGAAACGACCGTCGTCCACGAGCTCTGCCATCTTCGCGTCTTCGGCCATGGCCCGGCCTTCTGGACCTTGGTCAGCTCGCGCCAGCCCGACCATCTCCACTGGCGGCGCTGGCTGCGCGACCACGCGGTTGAGCTCCACGCGGTCCTCGCCCGGGATACCGCGCCCGTCTGAGCGCTACCGGCGCAGGCGCTCCGCCAGCCAGCGCATCCGCTCGAGGTCATGGAAGCCCTGGCCGCCTTCGTGGTCGTTGAACGGGTACTCCCGGATCTCCTTCTCGCCGGCGTACTCGTTGAACGCGGCGTAAACCGTCGAGGGCGGGCAGACCTGGTCCATCAGGGCGACCGAGAAGAGCGCCGGGGCGTTGGCCCGGCGGCCAAGGATCGCCCCGTCGAAGTAGGCCAGCGTCTCGTAGACCGCCTCGAGATGGTCGCGATGGGCCTTCAGGTAACGCACGATCTCGGCGTACGGATCACTGTCGGAGATCGACAGCGCGCGCGGGAAGTCGCACAGGAACGGCACGTCGGGGAGGACCGCCGTCAGGTCGCCGACGAGACCGGCCACGGCCAGGCTCATTCCGCCGCCCTGGCTGCCGCCGCAGACGGCCACCCGGTCCGGATCGACCGCCGCATGGCTCCTGGCTGCCTCGACCGCCCGAACCGCGTCGGTGAACACGCGCCGGTAGTAGTACGTCGCCGGATTGAGGATGCCCCGGGTCATCGAGCCGGGCTGGGCTGGAGCGCCGATCGGGTCCGGGTCGGGCGTGTCGCCAACGGACCATTCGGAACCCTGGCCGCGGGTATCCATGACGAAGTGGGCGTACCCAGCGGCGGCCCACAGGGTCCGTTCGTGGGCGAGGCCCCGGCCGCCGCCGTAGCCGACGTACTCCACGACCGCCGGCAGCGGACCGCGCCGGCCGGCCGGCAGGTGCAGCCAGCCTCGAACCCGGGTCCCGCCGAAGCCGGCGAAGCTGGCATCGAGCGTGTCGATCGTGGTCAGCCCGCTGTCGACCGGCACGAAGGACGGGGCCAGGTCGTGGGTCCGCGCTTCGTTGAGCGTCGTTGACCAGAACTCGTCGAAGTCGGGCGGAACCGCCAGCTCGGGGGTGTAGGCACGCAGCTCTGTGAGCGGTAGATCGGTGTACGGCACGGGTTGATCCCTTCAGTCGGCCAGGTCGCGTCGGGCCATTCCCCAGGTACCGAGGAGCACCCCGCCGACGGCGATCCCGAGGCACAGGATGATCCCAGCCGGATCCCAGGTGCCGACCATTGGCTGGCCGAGGTGGGCCGTCAGGGCAAGCTGATGGACCCAGTCTGGCAGCTTGAGGGCCGGGGCGAGCAGGTCGATCAGGAATGTGGCGATCACCACGAGGGCCACGATCTCGGCCGCGAACGACGTCCGGAAGAGGCCGCCGGCCCCGACCCCGACACCAACCATGGCCAGGGCGAACAGGGCGAGCGAGAATGAACCGAGGAAGGGCGTCACGACCTGGCTGCCGGCCAGCCCGGCGCCGAAGGCAACGGCCAGCGCGAAGATCACGGTCATGGCGCCGACCGCCAGGAAGGCCCCGATCCCCCCGGCCTGGAGCCAGCGGGCGCGGCTCAGTGGAGTAGCCAGGAGCATCTCGATTCGGCCGCTCGTCTCGTCCGAGGCCCAGCGTCCGACGAAGTTCGCCGCGGCAAAGCCGGCGATGATGAACCCGAATTCAACGAAGACGAGCTGCAGGAAGCCGCCGGCGTTCGTGATATCGAAGTCCGGATAGATCGTCTTGACCACCGTGATGAAGCCCGGGGCCTGCTTGACCAGCTCATCGCCGAATGACCGGCTCGCGGCCGCGACCACGAACCCGAACAGGCCGATCCCGAGCCCCCATGAGAGGGCCACGGGAATCTGCTCGCCGAAGGCCCGCCCAACCGGGCTGCGCAGGCCCAGGGCTGCCGGCGGCAGCGACGGAGACCGCACGGTGGTTGTCTCGCCGAGATCGCGACGCTCGAACAGCTCGACCCCGAGCAGGAACAGGACGATCGCCACGATCGCGACCGGGACGAGCGAGATCCAGTCGTACTGGCCGGCCAGGGGCAGATGGTTGGCGGTCCAGTGGAACCAGGTCAGATTGGCGATCGTGGCGAACGCCGGCACGGACGCCGCATAGCCGCTCACGATATAGCCGCCGAACATGATCGCAGCGGCGAACCCGACGGCCGCGCCTCGACCGACGAGCGGCCCCAGCACCCACGCGATCGACCCCGACACTAGGGCGATCAGGCCGACCCACAGCGCGAACCCGATTGCCGCCGAGGCCGGGATCTCGTCGCCGAGCACCGTCCCGAATGCCGCCCCGGCCACCCAGCACGCGACTGCGAGCACGACCATCGAGATGGTCATCGCGGTCAGGTGGGCCGCGAGCTTCTCGATGGCGATCCGACGCTTGCCGAACGGTGCCGCCGCGACCAGGTCGAGGCTGCCCTGGCGGGCCTCTCCGGCCAGCGTCGACGAGAGCGCCAGGATCGACCACAGGGCAGCGATGATGGCAAAGGTGGCACCGTACTTCCACTCGAAGTAGCCTCCCAGCGTGCCCACGTTGACCGGGTTGCCGGCCAGTCCGGCCAGGACCGGCGGCATGCTGTTGGCGAGGTTGGCGAGCTCGATGCGTGCAGTCGGGGTGTCGAAGGCGGCCGCCACGGCTTTGCCGGCCCCGAGTACGAGCCCGGTGATCAACCCGGTGACCATGATCGTGGCCAGCCGGGAGTCACGGATCGTCTTGCCGTAGATGCTCCCGAAGCCGAACAGCCGGCTGGTGATGGAAAGCCGCGGGCGCGGGGCCGAGATCGGTGGCCGGCCCATCTCAACGGTCATGTCCGGGGCCTCCGGCGGCGTGCTCCTGACCGGCGTCCGCCGTTCCGGCCTGCTGCCCGAACTGGGCGAGGAAGGTCTCCTCGAGGCTGGGTTCGCGGCTGACGAAATCGAGCAGCTCATGCCGCCCGGCAGCCTGGATGATCGGGGTCATCGGCCCGAAGACGCGCAGGTGGAGGACGTGCTCGCTGGCCACGACGTCGCTGACGCCGGGCAGGCTCTCGAACTCCGCCGTTGGGACGGGTCCGGCGAAGCGCAGTTCCACCTGATGGTGGGCCAGGTCACGCAGCGCATCGACCCGGTCGACCTGGACCAGGCTCCCATCGCGGATGATCGCGACGCGATCGCAGGTCTTCTCGACTTCGCCCAGGATGTGGCTCGACAGGAACGCCGTCCGGCCCTCGTCCACCACGTCTCGGAGCAGGGCGAAGAAGGTCTGCTGGACGAGTGGATCCAGCCCCGATGTCGGCTCGTCCAGGAGGAGCAGGTCGGGCTGATGCTGGAGGGCGATGATCAGGCCCACCTTCTGCTTGTTGCCCTTCGAGTACTCCTTGAACCGGCGGCTCGGATCGAGGTCGAAGCGTTCGATCAGCGAGGCCTGGTAGGCCTGATCGACGCCGCCCCGAAGGTTGGCGAAGTACTCCAGGGTCTGGCCGCCGGTCAGCCGGTCGTACAGCGTGAACTCGCCCGGCAGGTAGCCGATCCGGCGATGGATCGCCACCGGGTCGGCCGTGGTCTCGATCCCGAAGACGGTTGCCCGCCCGCTCGTCGGGCGGAGGTGATCGAGAAGGATCCGGATCGTCGTGGTCTTGCCTGCTCCGTTCGGCCCGAGAAAGCCGAATACCTCACCGGCTTCGATGTCGAGGTCGACATCGACCACCCCGCGATGCTTGCCGTACCACTTGGTCAGCTTCTCGGTGTGGATGATCGAGGTCATCGGATTCCTTCCTGGCGGCCGCCGCGCTCATGCAGGTAGCGATCGATCAGGGCGGGATACTCGCGCTCGAAGAATGCGTAGGCATCGTGGACTTCCTGGAGCCGCTCCCGGACCCTGGCCGGTTGATCGGCCAGCACGGCCAGCCCGTCCTCGGTGATCTCCCGGAAGCGCCGGTATGACGCACCGGCTCCAACCAGAAGGGCACGCAGTGCCCCGGGCGGGGCCGTGAAGTACTCGCGCCGATCGCCCCGCCGCTTCGTCCGCCGGATCATGCCGGCGGCCGCAAGCAGGCGGGCCGTGCCGCTGATCGACCCGCGGCTGGCCTGGAGCGCCTCGGCGAGATCGGCCGCGGTTTGCTCGAGTGGGTCGCAGATGAGCAGCCAACCCCACATCCGCCCGGCCATCGGGGTCATCCCGACCGACCCGAGGTACTGGCCCATCTCTTCGACGAATCCCGCTTCACGAGGTGTCACGTTCCGATTCTAGGTACGTTCACAACATTCAGTCAATGCCGAAAGTTGGATCGGGTCGGACGGCTCGGCGGCCGAGTTTGTGCCAAATGCCGCTGGTGGCGGCCTTACGGTCGGTTTGGGGACCGTCCGGGTCGGCAGGTCGCCGATATCGAGGTGAGTCGCATGGCAATTAGCCGCCAGGGGTTAACAGCTACTGCCGATGGGCGCGACGTGGGTCGGTGTTCCGACATACGGCCGCCCAGGGCGGCATTTGGCACAAATGCAGGGCGGTCTGGCACCGGGCGGTCCCGCGCCGGTCGGAGCACGACAAGCAGCATCTGGCCGACCGGGTCGCCGTCGTCCTGCACTTCCGGGGATTGCGCCGGCGAACGCGACAGGCAGTCTGAACCAGGCCGTTAGGGGCGGCCCGAGTTCCACGGCGACTCGCCGGCGAACGCCTCCCATTCCTCAGGTGGCCACGAACCGGGGCGAGAAGTCGCGCCACGCTGCGTCGTGTAGCTGATCGTCATCAGGGTGATCGCACGACGGGTTCGGCGGTTGTCGACAGGCCACTTGGCCCTCGTCCTCGTGACAAAAGGCTCAGGACTCATATGTGGGAAGGGCATATACATGGACTAAATGCATGTGAGGCTTGAACTTGTTCCCCATCAGCGGTGACATTGACGAAATTCAGGCGTCCCTCCTGAGGACGCTTGCCAGCCCTGCTCGCTTGCGGATCGTCCATCTGCTCGGAACGGGGCCATGCGAAGTAAACGAGGTGGCCCAGGCGCTCGGGCTCGCCCAAGCGGCGACTTCCCAGCACCTTGCCGCGATGCGTGCCGCCGGTCTTGTTGAATCGATGCGCGACGGCAGGAACGTTCGCTACCGTCTGGTCGATCCGGAGATTCTCGCCGCCTGCGGAATGATGCGGGAAGTCCTCGTGCGCCGGCTCACCCGGCTTGGCGATATCGCCGCAATGGCCTCTGCCCCCATCGGCAAGGCAGGCCAGCCATGAGTGACGCCCTCTCGATCGTTCTGTTCTCCGGGACCGAAGACAAGTTGCACGCCGCGGGCACGATCGCGGCCGGAGCGGCCGCCATGGGTCGCCCGGTCAACGTGCTTCTGATGTACTGGGCCCTGGATGCCTTCCGGGCCGACCGCATCGAGAAGGACCACGGTCTCGCCTATGACGCCGCCCGGCCCCGGTTCAATGAGCCGGTCGATCGGGTAGGTGCGATCCCCTGGCTGGAGACCTTCCGCCAGGCGAAGGAGATCGGCGACGTGAGCATCCTGGCGTGCTCCGGGTCGCTGGCGGTCCTCGGGCTCGATGCCAGCACCCTCGACCCACTGGTTGACTCATCGGGTGGGATCGCCTCGTTCCTGATGACCTCGGAAGATGGCCAGATCCTGTTCATCTGACGCTCGGCGACGAGCCCGACACGAAGGAGCGCCGTATGGCTGACATTGAGAAGCTCGTGTTCATGGTGACTCACGGCCCGAATGACCCCGAGTTGGCGACGATCCCCTTCGTTATGGCCTGTGCAGCACTGGCGTCGGACGTCCAGGTCGTCGTCGGCTTCCAGGCCGATGGCGTCCTGCTCGTGCGCAAAGGCGGGGCTGACGTCGTTCAGGCGCCCGAGTTTCCGCCGCTGGCAAAGCTGATGGCGGACTTCCGCGACCTGGGCGGCACGATGCTGATCTGCTCGCCCTGCCTCAAGAGCCGCGGCTTGGCCGCTCCGGACGACCTGGTCGAAGGGGCCGAGGTCGTGGCCGCGGGCCGCTTCATCGCGGAGATCACTTCAGCAACCAATAGCCTCGTCTACTGAGGAGTAGCCGTCATGACCACCGTCGTATCCGAACCCGGACTCGAGACCATCGTCGCCGACAAGACCATCGACGCTCGCGGAGCTGCCTGCCCGGGTCCGCTCCTTGATACCAAGAAGGCAATGGGCACGGTACCCGTTGGCGCCGTTCTGGAAATCTGGTCGAGCGATCCCGTCACCAAGACCGACATCGGGGCCTGGTCCGGGAAGGTCGGGCATGCCTTCCTCGGCTACCTCGTGGCCGATGGCTATGACCGGGTCTTTGTGCGGCGCGCCAGGTAAACGATCGAACGGCCCGTCCGGGGCGAGCGCCTGGTGCGCCCGCCCGGGGCCGGAAGCCTGGGAGCCATCGCCAGCATGACTGCACCCGTCCTGACCGAACCCGCAGCCTCAAGCCCGTCGTTCGCCCCGCGGATCCTGGTCTTCTCGACGAACAACATCTCCGACCCCGGGATCGACCTGGCCGGTAGTTCACACATGCATTACTCGCCCGGGATCAGGGTGATCAGCCTGCCATGCACGAGCGGGATCCGTCCCGCCTGGATCGTCCACGCGATCGAGGCTGGCTTCGACGGAGTCTTCATCGCCTCGGACGGCGATGAGTGTGCCTACCTCCCGGATTGTGCCGAACGGGCGTCGACGATCGTGGCCCAGGCGCAGGCAGGCTTGACGGCCAAGGGGCTCCATCCGCGGCGCCTGAAGATGGCCGCGATCTGCTCGGTCTGCGCCGATCCATTCACAAGGCAAGTCCAGCTCTTCGCCACGAGCCTGGCGGAACTCGAGCCGACAGGGCGAGGTGCGTGATGGACTACGACGTCCTGGTGGTGGGCAGCGGCATCGGCGGCATGGAGTCGGCCCTGAAGCTCGGCGACATGGGTTACAAGGTTGTCCTCGTCGAGAAAGAGGCAAGTGTCGGCGGCAAGATGATCCTGCTCAGCAAGGTCTTCCCCACCCTTGACTGCGCGAGCTGCATCTCGACTCCGAAGATGGCCGCCACGATCCATCACCCGAACATCACCGCGCTCACCTACAGCGAAGTCGAGGGCATCACCCACGACGATGCCGGGCGGTTCCATGCCCGGATCCGGCGCAAGGCCCGCTTCGTGGATGAGGCGGCGTGCACCGGCTGTCAGTTGTGCGAGATGGCCTGCACGGTGGCCGTGCCCGACCAGTTCAACGCCGATCTGGTGGCCCGCCGCGCCGCCTATATCGCCTTCCCGCAAGCGGTGCCAAAGAAGGCGGTCATCGACCGGCAGGGGTCCTCTCCGTGCACGTTCGCCTGCCCCGCCGGGATCGAGGCACACGGGTACGTGTCCCTGATCCGGAGTGGCGAGTACGAGAAGGCCCATCGACTGGTCCTCGACGCGACCCCGCTCGTCGGCACGCTCGGGCGCGCCTGCTATGCCCCATGCGAGGCCGACTGCACGCGTGGCTCGCTCGAAGGGACGTTGCCGATCCGGCGGCTCAAGCGCTTCATCTCCGACCGGCATCTCGAGTCGGGTGCCGAGCTCGGCATCGACGTGGCCGAGCCCAACGGGCGGAAGGTTGCGATCGTCGGCTCCGGCCCGACCGGCCTGACGGCTGCCTGGCAGCTTGCCCGGCGCGGCTACGCGGTAAAGATCTTCGAGGCAGCAGCGGAGCCGGGTGGATTCCTCCGACTGGCGATCCCGTCCTACCGGTTGCCGATCGAGGTCGTTGAGCGCGACATCGATAATGTCAGGGCCCTCGGCGTCGAGATCCTGACGAATACGCCGGTGCACGACCTCGCCGCCCTCCAGACCGACGGCTTCGATGCCGTCCTGGTGGCCACGGGGACGGCGCGCTCGACCAACCTGGGTGTCCCGGGCGAGGATCGCCTGGGGGTCCTTGGTGGCCCCGAGTTCCTGCTCAAGGTCAAGCTCGGCCAGCCCACGGACCTGGCCGGTAAGCAGATCGTGGTCGTCGGCGGAGGCAACGTGGCGATGGACGCGGCCCGGGTCGCGCGCCGCCTGGGTGCTGCATCCGTGACTGTCGCCTACCGGCGCAGTCGCGCCGAGATGCCCGCCCATCACGTCGAGGCAGACGACGCCGAGAAGGAAGGCGTCGAGTTCAGCTTCCAGGTCGCCCCGGCCGAGGTGGTCGGTGACGGGGCCGGTGCGGTCAGTGGGCTGCGCTGCACCCGGATGCGCCTCGGCGTCGCAGACGCATCAGGCCGGCGCCGCCCGGAGCCGATCTCCGGCAGCGAGTTCATCATGCCGTGCGAGGTGATCATCGGGGCGATCGGGATGAGCCCGGACACGGCCGCGTTCTCGAGCCAGATCTTGGCCGACCCAGATGGCAGGCTTCGGCCGGACCCGACGACGCTCCAGACGGAGGTCCCGTTCATCTTTGCCGCCGGCGACGTTGTCAAGGGCGCCACGGACATTACCCGGGCCGTCGGCGAGGGTCGCCGGGCCGCCCACATGATCGACCGCTGGCTGACCGGCGGGACCCTCGATGGCTTCGACCTGCGGCTGCCGGTCGTGGACAAGGCGCAGGTCCTCGGCCGCCAGCACGCATACGCCCAACTGGCGCCGAGCCCAGACGGGGTCGCCCTCACCTCCGCACCTCTCGACTTCACCGAGGTCGAGAAGCCCTTGACCGAGGAGCAGGCGCTCGAAGCCGCCGGTCGCTGCGTGGACTGCGCTGTCTGCTCCGGCTGCAACGAATGCGTCAGCGCCTGCCCGGTCGATGGCTGTATCGACCTCGATGCGCGTGACGAGGAGCTGGACGTCGAGGTCGGGGCCGTCGTGGTCTCCACCGGGTTCAAGCTGTTCGCCGCCGACCTCAAGCCGGAGTATGGCTACGGCACGTTCAAGAACGTCATCACCGGCATGCAGATGGACCGCCTGCTCGCCCCGACCCGGCCGTTCAACACGATCCTCCGGCCGGGCGACGGCAAGGTCCCCGAGCGGATCGCCTACGTCCTGTGCACGGGATCCCGTGACGAGACCGTCGGCAATCCCCTGTGCTCACGATTCTGCTGCATGTATTCGATCAAGCAGAACCAGCTGATCATGGGCGCGCTGCCGCTGGCCGACGTCACCGTCCACTACATGGATATCCGGGCGCCCGGCAAGCGCTACGACGAGTTCTACGAGCAGGCCAAGTCGATGGGTGCCAACTACGTCAAGGGACGGGTTGCCAAGATCACCGAGAAGGACGACGGGAACCTTGTCCTCCACTACGAGGACATCGAGCATGGTGGCGTCCTGGCCGAAGCCGAGTACGACCTGGTCGTCCTCGCCGTGGGCGTCCAGCCAAACAGCGACGCGCAGGCTCTCTTCCCGGAGGGCGAGTTGGCCCTCGACGAGTGGCGCTGGGTCGCGGAGCCGAACGAGGACCTTGATCCGGGCCTGACCAGCATTCCGGGCGTGTACGTGGCCGGCGCGGCCTCGGGCGCCAAGGACATCGCAGATTCGATCCTGCACGCCGGGGCTGCGGTCGCCCAGGTCGCAGCCTATCTCGAGAAGGCCAGCGTGCCGGCATGAGTGACAACACGGATCTGGTCGAGGGCGGCAACGCCCCGACGGGTGGCCGGCGGATCGGTGTCTACGTCTGCCAGTGCGGCGGCAACATCTCCGACTACGTCGATGTCGACAAGGTCATCGCGGGGATCCAGGCCGACGGCGACGTGGTCGTCGCCAAGACGTCGATGTTCAACTGTTCGGACGCGACCCAGCAGGAGATGATCCAGGACATCGAGGCACAGCACCTCGACGGCCTGGTCGTCGCCTCGTGCTCGCCCA
>JBBRIM010000058.1:0-13523 GCA_038221095.1 Candidatus Limnocylindrales bacterium | reverse complement strand
TCGACCGCGGCCTGTGGCCGGGCCGGGGTTGCGCTGCGTGGCGCGGCCGGGGTTGCGCTGCGTGGCTTGGCCGCCGGTCGCGGCTTGGCCGCCGGTCGCGGGCTGGCCGGTTCGTGGCCCGCGGCCATGACCGGCGTGGCCGTGTCGGGCAGGGTGGCCGGTTTGGGTCGGGACGTTCGCGTCGGACGAGGGGCAGCGGTCTGGTCGGTCATCGTCGGGTCTCCGAATGCGTGTGACCAGCCTACCGCGCTCCGTGCGAGGCCGCGTTCAGGCTGGACGCAGTGGCTCAAGCCTCGCGTCACGCGGGCCCGAAACCTGCTCAACCGGCCCAGGCCCGGGGCTCGGTTGGGGCGGGGCTCGGCACCACGCCCGCTCGGGGGCCTGCCCCAGGGATTCTCAAAGGTCGCTGGGGGACGCGGTACCCACAGGTAGGGGAGCGTTTCGCGACTCGACGGCGTTCAGCCGGCCCGATTCGTGCGTGGATCCTGAGGCAGGCCCCAGCGCGTGGCCCGGTTGAGGTCCGAGTACCACCCTACCGCGTCTGCCAGCGGTAGTTGAGAATCTCGGGCCGCAGCGCGGGGATGGGGGTCGATTTGCGGACAAATGCCGCCACCAGCGGCCGTATCGCGGGAAGAGGCCCCAATTCCGATTCATGGCCCCTTAAATCGATCAGGTTCGTGCACGGCGACCGTGACCCAGCCCCGTCCGAGGGTCAGAAACGGGGCGCGAACGCCAGTAAGGCCGCTCACAGCGGCATTTGGCACAAGCGGGCCGGAACTGGTTCGGAACGGGCCGGAAGGGACAAGGCCCCACGCTACCGCGCTCACGAGTTGGCCGGCCAGACCTCGACGAAAGGCAGCCCGGACATGAACGGGCCCCCGGTTCCGTCCCATCGGCTATTCTCCGCGACGTGATCGGACGGAGCAGCTTTGGTCGTTCCGTCAGGCTGGCTATTGCCAGCGCGGTTGCCTGCGCGATCGTTCTGGCGGCGTGTTCGCCCTCGACGCCGATGCCCAGTGGTTCGGCCGGGACCGGTATGTCGCCGGCCGCCTCGGGCGGCGGCCCCGTCTCGCCGTCGGGCAGCGCCTCGACAACGTCGCCCGAGCCGAGCCCGAGCACGAGCACGGGCCCCAGTCCGAGCCCGAGTCCGGTGCTGGTGCCTGCACCACTGACCGGCGAGCTCGTGAGTCCGGCCGCGGCGGCGCTGCATCCGATCGCGGTGATGATCGACGACCTGGGCGCGGCGCGGCCGCAGTCTGGCCTGAGCGAGGCCTCGATCGTCTTCCAGGCCCCGGCCGAAGGCGGCATCCCGCGCTACATGGCGATCTTCGCCGACACGATCCCGACCGACGTCGGGCCGGTCCGCAGTTCGCGTTACTACTACATCGTCTGGGCGTCGGAGTGGAAGGCGATGTACGCCCACGCCGGTGGTTCTCCGCAGGCCCTGGCCACGCTCATCGCGCAGGGCAACGGCCAGCTCGTCTACAACGCCGACCAGTTCCGCTACAGCGGCACCTTCCGGCGGATCGCCAGCCGCTCTGCACCCCACAACCTGTACACGACCGGTCGACAGCTCCGCCAGCTGGCCACGAAGCTGGGGGCGACCGCGCCGCCCAAGGCCATCTGGACGTTCAACGCTCCGACACCCCTGTCGATGCGACCGGTTGGCGGCCGGATCGCCTTCGCCTACCCGCAGAACGCGATCCAGTACAGCTACGACCGGATCTCGAACACGTACCTCCGGACGGTGAGCCAGGAAGGCGCCCAGCGCGACGCGGCGACCAAGGCCCGGATCGCTCCGACGAATGTCGTGGTGATGTGGATGAAGTTCGGGCCGCTCAACGATGGTGAGGGCTACAAGCACCGGCTCGAGGCCACCGTCGTTGGCAGCGGGCCGGCCTGGATCGCGACCAACGGTCACACCGTCAAGGGCACCTGGAAGAAGCGCTCCACCAGCGGCCCGACACAGTTCTTCGACCTGGCCGGCCACCAGCTCAGCCTGACGATCGGCCAGACCTTCGTGAACGTGGTCACCTGGGGCACGCCGATCGCCGTCCATGACGGGACGCACGCGCCGCCTCGCAACGGACCGCCGGACTGAACCCGGAATCGGGACCGGACCCGGGACCGGAATCAGGGCCGATCCCCGGACTCAGATCCCGGTAACTTCATCCTCCGGTGCCCGCCGGGCGCCGACGTCCGTGTAGACGACCCGGGTCGCCCGGGCCACGTCCGCCCATGTCCGGCGGCCGGGGCCGGTCCGGGCAAGCGCGTCGGCCCGCAGCCGGACCCACAGCGCATCGTCGGTCCAGGCGGCAGAGATCGCCGCGGCCAAGCGGTCCGGGTCGCGCGGCTCGACAAGGATCCCGGCCCCGCCCACGATCTCGGGCAGGGCTCCGACCGCACTGGCAATCACCGGGGTGCCGGCCGCCAGTGACTCGATCGCCGGCAGTCCGGCCGACTCGCTGATCGATGGCAGGATCGCCGCTCGAGCCGCGCCGACAAGGGCAGCCACTCGCTCGACGGCCAGGGCTGGGGCATAGGCAAGCAGGTCGCCGACGCCCTGGCGAGCCGTGGCCCGGGCAAGGGCCGCACGATCGTCGGGGGACGCCCCGATCAACAGGATCCGGGGCGGCCAGGCGACCTGCGAGTCGAGTCCGGACGGGCGGCCAACCTCGGCCAGGCGGCCCAGCGCGCCAAGCAACGAGCCAAGGTCCTGCCGGGCGTCATAGCGACCCGAATACACGAGGTAGCGCTGGGGCAGTCCGAGCCGCTCCTGATCGCTGCGCGGCTCGTGGGCAGCGCCCACTGGTCCGCCCGATCGCACGCCGTCGGCGGGCGGTTGGAAGGCGGCCCGGGCCGCCAGCGGAACCACGACCAGCCGTTCCGGCCGGACGTGGAGGAGCGCCCGGGCGGTCCGCGCCGTGGCCTCCGTCCCAACAATGATCGCTGCGGCATCGCGCAGGATCCGGCCGCGCAGGCGCTGCCCGAAGGCCGCAGCCGGACTGCGCTGATAGACGGCCGGCAACTCCCATGGAGCGAGATCCAGCAGGGTGACCACGACCGGCAGGCCCGAACCGATCGGGATGGCGCCGGCCGCGGTGTGAAACACGGCGCCGGCCGCACCGCCCTGCTCAGCCCACCAGGCCGCCCCGATCGTGGCGCCGCGGAGCAGGAACGGGTCGAGGGTGAGCGCGCCCGAACGGAGCAGGTGGCTCGGCGGCAGACGCCGGCGGGCGACAACGTCAAGGCTGCTGAAGGCCTCGGTTGGATCAGGCCGATGCAGGCCGACCAGGAAGGCGAAGGATTCGCCGTCGATTGGTTCGGCATCGTAGGCGGCCAGCAGCTCGCCCAGATAGATCGCGGTGGTTGGGCCACGGCCCGGATCCTCGAGCGGCCGGGTGTCCATCACCACCCGCAGGCCGAGCGGGTCGGGGCTCACCGACCGAGGCCGGTCGGAGCCGGCAACTCGGGGCCGGTCGAGCGTCATGTCCCGGGACGGGTCGCGCCTGGGCCACGTCCACGCAGCTCATCCCAGCGCAACTGCAGGACAACGATCAGCGCCTCGCCGATGATCCGGCGGGACATCTTCGACTGGCCGACCCTCCGATCGCGGAAGACGATCGGGACCTCCCGGATTCGCGCCCCCAGCCGGCTGGCCCGAAAGGTCATCTCGATCTGGAAGACGTAGCCGCCGGCGTGGATGCCGTCCATTGGGATCCCGGCCAGGGTGGCGGCCCGCCAGGCCTTGAACCCGCCGGTGAGATCGTGCGGGCCAAGGCCCAGGACCGTTCGGGCAAACAGGCTTCCGCCGCGCGAGATCAGCCGCCTGGCCAGCCCCCAGTCGACGACGCCACCACCCGGGCAGTAGCGTGACCCAAGGACGACATCGACCTGGTCGTCGACGATCGGGCCGAGCAGGGATGGCAGGGCCGCCGGATCGTGCGACCAGTCCGCGTCCATCTGGACGACGATGTCCGCGCCGCCATCGAGGGCCACCCGGAAGCCATCGAGGTAGGCCCGACCGAGACCCTGCTTGGCTGGACGGTGGCGGACCCGAACGCGCCCGTCGCTGGCGGCCAGCTCATCGGCCAGGGCGCCTGTCCCGTCGGGCGATCCATCGTCGACGACGAGCAGCGTGGCCTCGGGCAGCTGGGCCAGGATCGCGGCAGCGATGCCGGGCAGGTTCTCGGCCTCGTCAAAGGTTGGCAGGACGACCCAGGTGCCGGGTCGGAGTTCAGGCGCCATCGGGCCAGTGTAGGGCGGCTGGGCCGCCCGGCGATCAGCGCGCGCGCATCCCGCCAACCTGGATCGAGCTCATGATCCCCCGGGCGCCCAGCGCGGCCTGGCCAAGGCTGACCCTGTCGTACGGTGATTGGACCGGTATCCCGACAACTGCTCCGCTGAGCAGGCTCATGTCGCCGCCGATCGACCGCCCGAAGTGCTCGTTGCTGGTGGCCGGGATTTTCGGGTTGTAGTCAACCTGGATCGAAGCCCAGCTGTTGCGGACCGACGGGAAGGCCCGGACGTTGCTGTTGAAGGTCGGGGCGCTCCGCCACAGGTCGTCGATCGTCTGCTGGGTGGTGAACAGCTGGGCGATGTACCAGCCGGCCATATGGCCCGCGTAGACCTCCGCAATGACGGCCCGGGCGCCGGTCCGCAGCCAGCCGGCGGTGAAGTTGTCGGCACGCTCCGTGGCGACGGTGAACGACGGAGCCTTGTTCTGGGGCTCGGAGTTGCCGGCCGAGTAGCACAGGTGAGCCAGGATCACGACGGCATTCGGGGCCAGGTGGATATCCCTGGCGAGGAGATCCTCACCGTAGTACTTGGTCGTGGTGTTGTCGGTCGTCGTAACCCGCGGATTCAGGCCGAGGCCGTCGACCCCGGCCGGGATGTGGCTGAGGTCATAGGTCTTGAAGTACGGGGCCGGGTAGCCGGTGCCGTGGCCCATGTCGACCACGATCGAGGCACCCTGGAGGGCGGCGCTCACCGCGGCCCAGGTCGCATGCGGGGTGTAGATCGTGACCACGTTCGAGCTGTACAGCCGGGCGGTGGCAGCGGCGTAGTCGGCGTCTGCTTCGTAGCTGCTGGTCGCGCTGCCAACGGGGCCGACGATGATCACGACCTTGGCATTGGACCGCGGCGCGACCGAGGCCGAGACGGCCGGCACGCCGCTGCCGAGGGCGGTCAGGAGGGCCAGGCAGAGGGCGCCGAGAATCTTGTGCAAGGGGAGTCTCCGAGCTTCCGCGGACCGGTTCGTGGCGCAGCCAGCGATCCGGATGTGGAGGACGACCTCAGACTCCCGGTTGAGGCCGCCCGACTCAATGCCGACATGGTCCCGGGCCTCCATGGGCCCATCGTCCGAAGTGCCGGTCGGAACGGCATAGTCGGGCGGCGCTGGGTGGGGTTGGTGGTGGTCCGAGTGGTGCCCGGCCAAATGGAACGGTAACGGATTGCGGCGCGCCGGTGCACCGGCTTACGACCGAAGGCGCTCCACCAGCGCGGCGAGGGTCGGATTGGCCTGGTCCCGCTCGGACAGGATCGGCCGGCCGTCGGGCGTCGGGCAGGCCGGCCAGGGGACCACCACGGCCGGATCATCCCAGGCAAAGCCGTACTCGTCGGACCCGTCGTACTCGTTGGTCACCAGGTAGATCAGCTCGAGGGGCTCGAGGGCGAGGAAGCCGTGGGCCACGCCGGCCGGGATCGTGACCGTGCCATCGACAGCCAGTTCGCGGGTCTCGACCACGGCCGGACCGGAACCGGCGACGGCCGGCCGGGTATCGACCAGGACGACGAGCGCCCGGCCCGAGGCCACGATCCAGTGGTCGAGCTGTCGGCGATGGCAGTGCAGACCACGCAGGACGCCGGCTGCCGACGTCGACAGGTTGGCCTGGACGAAGCGGGCATCGACGGCGCCCGTTCGGGCGGGGTTCAGATCCAGCCCGGTCGATTCCCGCCACAGCTCGCGGAACGAGCCGCGCGCGTCGGCGAAGCGGGCAACCGCACCCCACTCGACGCCGAGCAGACCCGAGGCAGCCGGCTGCGACTCGCGGCTCATCGGCTGATCAACGGGCCCCGGCCGCGGCGGCCGGTCGGTTGAGCTGGCGGCGGAGCGCCGGCAGGTAATCCGCCAGGGCGGCGGTCCACGGCCGGAGTGGCTCGGCGGAGGGCGTCGGGGTCGGTTCGAGGACGGCCCAGGCCGGCGGAACGGAGGCTCGTTGCCAGGTTGAGCTGGGGACCTCTTCGATCGCGACGTCGATCGACAGCCCGGCCAGCACGGACCGGGCCCAGCCGGCTCGACTGACGGCCCCACCGTTGACGACGTGATGGACCCCGGCGAACGAACGACCCGAGCCGATCAGCTCCACGATCGCCTCGGCCAGGTCCAGCGTGAACGTGGGCGAGCCTGTTTCGTCGCCGACCACCCGGAGCAACTGGCCGGCACTTCGGGCCCGATCCGCGGCCCGGGCGATCTTCTCCGGAAAGTCCATGCCCGGCGGACCGTAGAGCCAGGCCGTCCGCACGATCCCGAGGGCGGGGCCGGCAGGAGGCGGTAGGCGGGGGCCCTGGCCATGGGTCGATTCTGCGGGTGCTGCCCAGTGGTACGCGGCGGCGGCCGCCAGCTCGCCGCCCAGCTTGCTCGAGCCGTAGGCATTGATCGGGTTCGGGGCGTCGCCGGGACGATAGCCGAGGCCGTCGGTCCGACGCCCGTCGAAGACCTCGTTGGTCGAGAGCAGGATCAGGTCGATCCCGGCTGCCGCGGCAGCCTCAGCAAGCCGGCCAACCGCTTCGGCGTTGCGCTCCTGGGCAACTCCCGGCTCGCGGGCACAACCATCGACATCGGTCCACGCAGCGGCGTGGACGATGAGCTCCGGCTGATCTCGCTCGATCAGCCGTTCCGCCGCAGCCAGGTCATCGAGGTCGTAATCCGGCCGACGCCAGGCGAGCGGACCGGCGATCCCGGTAAATGGCGCATCGGCAAGGGCAGCCAGGACAGCCCGGCCGAGGCGCCCCCCGGCGCCGGTGACTGCGACCCGCATCTCAGCTGCCCGGCCGGCTCGGCTCTGGGCCGGCGGCCTCGGAGCCGGCCAGGCGACGGCCGTACTGGCGTTCGTAATAGGCATCCCATTCGCCGGCCTTGATCGCCCGCCACCAACCCTCGTTGGCCTGGAACCAGTCGACCGTCCGGCGTAATCCCTCGGGGAACGCCACCTTGTTGCGCCAGCCCAGGGCGGCCAGCTTCGACCCGTCAAGGGCGTAGCGCCGGTCGTGGCCGGGCCGGTCCTCGACGGTCCGGACCAGCGACCAGGGCTTGTCGAGCGCCTCGAGCAGGAGCCGGACGACCTCGCGATTGGTCAGCTCGGCCGAACCGGGAATGTTGTAGGTCTCACCACTCTGCCCGCGTCGGAGGACGCATTCGATCGCCCCGGCGTGGTCGCTCACGAACAGCCAGTCGCGCTGCTGCAGGCCATCGCCGTAGAGCGGCAGGGGACGGTCCTCGAGGGCGTTGGTGATGAACAGCGGAATGAGCTTCTCGGGGTGGTGGTACGGCCCGTAGGTGTTCGAGCCGCGGGTCACCACGGCATCGACACCGTGGGTCACGACGTAGCTCTGGACGATCAGCTCGCCGGCTGCCTTTGCCGCCGCGTAGGGTGAGCGCGGAGCCAGCGCATCGGTCTCGACCGAGCGCCCTGTTTCAACCGAGCCGTACACCTCGTCGGTGCTCACCTGGAGGTAGCGCGGGGCCGGGCGGGGATCGCCGGTCGCGGTTCGGCGCTGACCCGCGGCCGGGCCCGCGGCGGCGCTCCGACACGCCTCGAGGAGGACGTGGACGCCGATCACGCCGGTCCGCAGGAACGCCTCCGGGTCGAGGATCGAGCGGTCGACGTGCGACTCGGCCGCAAAGTTGACCACGGCGTCGGCCTCGGCGACCAGCGGGCCGACTACGGCCGGGTCGGCGATGTCGCCATGCACGAAGCGAAACCGGGCGGCCTGCCCGGGGTCGTCGAGGATCGACTGCAGGTTCGCCTGGTTGCCGGCGTAGGTCAGGGTGTCGAGAACGGTGATCCGGGTCCCGTCGTCCCGGCCCAGGATCTCCCGGACGAAACACGACCCGATAAACCCGGCGCCGCCGGTGACGAGGAGATGCGAGTCTGGACCCAGGCGCTTGTCGGTCATCGGCGGTTCAGCGGCCGGGTCGCTGGGGTGCCGGGCTTAGGCGGCCGGCCGCGTCATCCTCGGCCGCAATCGCGGCGGCCCGGAGTAGCGACGGGACGGTACCTGCGTCGGCCCAGTGGCCATCGTAGACCCGGGTGAACAGGCCCCCGTTCGGGATGTAGTGGTTGAGCACGTCGGTGATCTCGAATTCACCCCGGCCAGAGGGTGCCAGCTGGTCGATCACGTCGAAGGCACTGGCCCGCAGGAAGTAAACGCCGATCGGGATCAGGTCGCTCTTGGGTACCTCCGGCTTCTCCTCGAAGCCGATCACGTCTCCGTTCGGGCCGAATTCGGCCACCCCGAAACGCTCGGGATCGGGCACCTGGTAGAGCAGGGTCCCCGCCCCGTAGGCACCGGTCTCGAAGTCGCGGGCGGCGGCGGCCAATGGCTCGCCCAGCAGGATGTTGTCGCCGAGGACGCAGCAGAACGCCTCGTCGCCGACGAAATCCCGGGCCAGGCCAATCGCGTGAGCAATCCCCAGCGCGCCATGCTGATAGCGATAGGTCAGGTCGAGCCCGAAATGCGAGCCATCGGCGAGCAGCTCAACCACGTCGCCCACGCTCTTGCCGCCGACGATCACCATCGCCTCGCGGATGCCCATCCCGGCCAGGGTCGCGATTGGGTAGTAGATCATCGGCCGGTCGTAGATCGGCAGCAGGTGCTTGTTGGTGACAATCGTCAGGGGGAACAGGCGGGTCGCGGTGCCGCCGGCGAGGACGATGCCTTTCATCGCAGGAAGCCTAGCCGTCAGGAGCCGGGCGCGGGCGACGGGCTCGCAGTCACGCAGGGCTGCTCGCCGACGGGCAAGGTGGAAGCTCCGCTCGGGCACGGGACCGCCTGCTGATCGACCGGCGGGAGGCCGCCCTTGTAGTTCGTGATGACGAGCACGTACTCGAGCTTGTCGAGGTTGACCGCCGGCTGGATGAACGCCGTCTGGACAACGGCATTGGCGTCGCGCTGGTCATCGACGACGGTACCGATCAAGAGGCCCTTGGGAAACGGCGAGCGGACCCCGTTGCCCAGGTCGATCCCGGCAGTGACCACCTGGTCGTTGATCTGGAGCCGCTCGGTGGAGTCGACGTCCTTCATCACCAGGACGCCGCCGAGCTGGCCGATCACCGAGCCCGTGGCCTGGTTGGAGGCCAGCTGGCCGATCACCGTGGAGGTAGTGTCGTTGATCAGGAGCACGCTGGCTGACGAGCCCGCGACGGCGGTCACTCGGCCGACCAGCGCGCCGCCATCGGCGACGACCACGTCGCCGACCACGATCCCCCGCTCGGTGCCGGCGTCGATCGTGATGACCCGCCGGAATTCGGATGTCTCCCGCCCGATCACGGTTGCCCCGATCGACTGGAACCCCAGGCCTGACTGGACCTGCAGCAGCCCGGTCAGGATCTGGTTCTCGCGCTCGATCTCCTTCGCCCGCGCATTCCCGGCACGGAGCGTCGCGTTCTCGCCGGTGAGCAGGTCGTTGGTCCGCCGCAGGGTGTCGATCTCACCGATCGTGCTGACCAGCGAGCCCACCCCGCGCGCTACCGAATCGACCCCGGCCTGGAGCGGCTTGAAGGCGAAGGCCACGCCCTTCTGGAGCTCGACAATCGGCGGGCTCGACGAGAACACCATCATGACCAGGGAAGTAGCGAGCAGGATCGCCCAGGTGATCGAACGCCGGCGCGTCCTGCGGTCGTTGAGCAGAGCGGTCATCTCAGGCGACCCCGGCAGCGCCCGTCAGCGCGGAGCGCGGGCGTAGGTGTCGGCTACGAGCACCCGCTGCATCGCCGGGTTCGTGGCCAGTTCCTCGAGGACGACCCCGGTGCCGCGGGCAACGCAGGTCAGCGGGTCGTCGGCAATGTGGACGGGCATCTGGGTCGCCTCGGCGATGCGCTGGTCCAGCCCGGCCAGCAGTGCCCCACCGCCGGCCAGGACGACGCCCTGGTCCATGATGTCGGCGACCAGCTCAGGCGGGGTCTCCTCGATCGTGTCCTTGATCGTGTCGACGATCTGCTGGACGGACGGCTCGATCGCCTCGCGGATTTGGTCGGCTCCGACCTCCACGCTGCGGGGAAGGCCGGTCAGCAGGTCGCGGCCGCGTAGGACCACCCGCTGGGAGTCCCATTCGCCGGGATAGGCCGAGGCGATCGCGATCTTGATGTCCTCGGCCGTCCGCTCGCCGAGGAACAGGTTGTACTCGCGCCGGGCGAAGGTGACGATATCCTGGTCCATCTCGTCGCCGCCGATCCGGATGCTCCGGGCGATGACGAGCCCACCCAGGCTGATCACGGCCACCTCGGTCGTGCCGCCCCCGATGTCCACGATCAGGCTGCCTGATGGCTCGCTGACCGGCAGGCCGGCCCCGATCGCAGCGGCCATCGGCTCTTCGATCAGGCGTGCCCAGCGGGCGCCGGCGTTGAGGGCCGCGTCGCGCACGGCCCGCTTCTCGACCTCGGTCACGCCCGAGGGCACCCCCAGGAGCATCCGCGGCCGGGGGATCAGGCCAACCCGGTCGTGGACCCGATTGACGAAGTACTTGATCATCTGCTCGGTCACGTCGCAGTCGCTGATCACCCCGTCGCGGAGCGGCCGGACGGCGATGATCGAGGCCGGCGTGCGGCCGACCATCCGCTTCGCCTCGGCCCCGATGGCGAGGACTTTCTTCGTCTTCGCCTCGATCGCCACGACGCTCGGCTCGCTGATGACAATCCCACGGTTTCGAACGTGGACCAGCGTATTGGCGGTCCCGAGGTCGATCCCGATGTCACGTGAGAAGAGGCCGAGGAGACGGTCGAACATGTGCCGGGCGGTTCCTTCGTGCGGCGGTGCCCTGTGCAGCGGCGCGAGATGGGCGCGCGCCGCAGCGGATCGCGGGGCTGGGAGGCGGACGTGGAGTATAGCCCGACGCGGGATAGGACCCGGCCGCCAGTCAATCGAAGGCCGAGGCTCCAGACCCGGGCCTATCATGCGAGGCGATGTCGAGCCCCCAGGATCCTGCCGGCCAAGCCACCCCGGGGACGCCACCCATCGCCCGGCCCAGCCGGCTCGTCCTGCGCACGGGGTTCGTGGCCGACCTGCTCGGCCCGGGGGGCAACGCCATCGGGCTCCTGCGGTTCCTGTTGGCGGCCCTCGTCGTGGTCCACCACACCCGGATCCTCGGGGGGTTCGGCGCGGATCCCGTCCTCCGCTTCGCCCGCGGCCAGGCCGACCTCGGGGTCTTCGCGGTCGCGGGCTTCTTCGCGATCAGCGGCTTTCTGGTGACCAGGAGCGCCGAGCGTTCGAGCGCGGCCCGCTACCTGTGGCACCGGGCCCTGCGCGTCCTGCCCGCCTTCTGGGTCTGCCTGCTGGTCATTGCCCTGGGCTTCGGGCCGATCTTCTGGTTCCATGACCACGGCGGCCTGGCCGGCTACCTGGGCGTTACCGACCCGCCACCCCTGGGCTACCTCACCCACAACTTCTACCTGCTGATCGACCAGACCCAGATCGACCATCTGCTGGCCGGCAATCCGTATCCGCTGGGCATCAATGGTTCGCTGTGGACCCTCGCCTACGAGTTCTCGTGGTATTTCGTGGTCCTGGTGGCCGCCGCACTCGGCCTGCTTCGGCGGCGGGTCTTCGCCCTGGCCCTGGTTGGCTTCCTGGTCGCCTGCTACCTGTTGGCCGCCGCTCCCCTCCAGCAGATTCCGATCCTCGGCTACGCCTTCAGTTCGCGCTTCGGCCTGGCCTTCAGCCTGGGCATGGCCGCCTACCTGTGGCGCGAGCGGATCCCGCTGGACGACCGGCTGGCCGCCGTGGCGGCCGTCGCCTTCGTGGTCACCCTGCGGTTCGGGCTGTTCTCCACGGTGGGCATGGCCGCCCTCGCCTACATCGTGCTGTGGGCGGCCTGGCGGCTGCCGTTCCGGCGCTTCGGGACCCGCCTGGACCTCTCCTATGGGCTGTACATCTACGCCTTCCCGGTCCAGCAGACGCTTGCCCTGCTGGGCGGCCATGGACTCGGCGCGCCCCTCTTCCTGGTCGCCAGCCTGGCCTGCACCCTGCCCCTCGCCCTCCTCAGCCAGGTGCTCATCGAGCGGCCGGCGCTTCGACTCAAGAACGTCGCCTTCGCACCACGCCAGTTGCTCCGGCGGCCCAACCCCGAGCTGCCCTAAGCCCGTATGCCCCCTGGGCGCAGTACACCCCTGGCCGAGCCGGGCCGGTGGGGCCGTGTGCGGGCCGGCCGGTGCCGCGATGCACCGGCGTCGTTGGATCGAGGGCTACCGGTGCTCGTGGCGAGCCTCCACACTGCCCGGACTGGGCGGGGATGGCAGGGACTCGAACCCAAGCACGCGGCCCAACGCATCGTCTGACGCCGTGCTGTGCCAGAGACGAGACCGTCTGGGAGCTCAAGAAAGGACGGGACGAATGCGCGGGATGCGAGGATTGCGCCTGGCCGTCGCACTGGGCACGGCGATCGCAATGAGTGGCCTGGCGATCGGGATCGTGGCAGCGTCGATCCCAGGCGCCGGCAACGTGATCTACGGCTGTTACGGCAAGACGAGCGGTGGGCTCCGGGTCATTGACTATCCGAAGACCACGTGTGCCTCATGGGAAGTTCTCATTTCCTGGAATCAGAAAGGTGACCCGGGCATTGGGGGAGCTCCTGGCGCAGCGGGTGCCCCCGGCGCAGCGGGTGCCCCCGGCGCCGCAGGCGCTCCTGGTGCGCCGGGCGCTCCTGGTGGCAAGGGCGATCCGGGTGCCGCGGGAGCCAAGGGTGACAGCGGAGATCCCGGTCCGATCGGCGCACCCGGGCCAACCGGGCCAACCGGGCCCACTGGCCCGACCGGGCCTGCTGGTCCGGCGGGCAGCTCGGTACCTGCCCAGCCCACGATCGGCACGTTGACCGCGACCGGCCAGAAACAGGGCGCAATCGCGACCGATCTACCGTTTGTCGATTTCGATTGGTCGGTCGTCTCGCCCCGCGACCCCGCCTCGGGACTGTCGACCGGGAAGCGACAGCACAAGCCACTCGTCTTCAGGATCCACGCCGACGCAGCGTCCATTCGGCTGTTCAACGCCATCTTCGACAACGAGAACCTCCCGGCAGTCCAGTTCTCGTTCGTCGAGCCAGCTCAGGCATCGGCCTACATGATGGTCAAGCTGACCAACGCCAGTGTCGCCTCTGCCCATCAACTCACGGCGGGCGGCGAGGAATTCACCGAGCTGCAGTTGACCTACCAGAAGATCGAACTCGACTGGGTGAGTCCCTCAATCCTGACCCAGGACGACTGGGCGGCCCCCGCCGTCTGATCGACCTGTGCGGACCACCCGGGCCGCCA
>JBBRIM010000057.1:0-13701 GCA_038221095.1 Candidatus Limnocylindrales bacterium | reverse complement strand
GAGGCCTGGCTGGACCGCCTGGCCGGTGCGGGCGGTGAGTCGCGCCGGCGCCTGGTCGAAGCGCTCGAACTTGTCGGGCCCGACGCTCCGAGCGTGCTCGCCCCGCTGCCGGCGGAAGGTCGCCTGCTGGCCGCCGGGGTGCTGCCCGAATCCGGCGCTGAGCTGCTCAGACGCTGGCTGGACCGGATCGAGCCGGTCCTGGCTGGCCTCGGCCTGCGCCTGCCGCCCGCCGCCCCGGCGGCCCTCGACCCGGCGACTGCGCGTTCGGGACACGGGCCTGGCTTCGGCTGGCTGTGGACCGAATTCAGGTCGGTCCGGGCGCTCGATCCCGAGGCCAGCTGGTGATCACCAACGCGGCCCCAGCCAACCGCCTCCTCGCCGAAGTTGGCGCGATCCTGGCCTCGATCCCCGATCCTGAGATCCCCGTGATCTCGATCGTTGACCTCGGCCTGGTTGAGCGCGTCGCGCTCGAGGCGGGGATCCTGCGGGTCGAGCTGTTGCCGACCTTCATCGGCTGTCCGGCCCTCGACTGGATCCGGGCGACGGTTGCCGAGCGGCTCGAGCCGCTTCGGGGGGATCCCGCCAACGAGGTCCGCCACGTCGTGGTCGCGATCAGCTATGCCGAGCCGTGGACCGCCGAACGGATCTCGGAGACCGGGCGCGCCGTCCTCCGGGCGAGTGGCTTCGCAACGCCCGACGCCGGGCCACGCCTCCTCAACCTGGCCCCGCCCGCCGCCTGCCCATACTGCGGCTCGCGCCGGACGGTCATGGAGAATGCGTTCGGCCCAACCCGCTGTCGGTCGATCCATTACTGCACGGCATGCCGGCAGCCGTTTGAGCAGTTCAAGGACGGCTGAGCCGATGCCGGTCGAGATCGCCGTGGTTGGCGCCGGCACGATGGGCGCAGGGATCGCTCAGCTTGCCCTGGAACATGGGCATCCGGTTCGACTGATCGACCTGGACCCGGCGGCGACCGCCCGTGCCGGGGCACTGATCGCCGAGCGCCTCACCCGACGATTCAGCCAGCAGGGGCTGATCGGTCCCGAGCTCGCCGACCGGCGTGCCGGGACACTTGAACGGCTCGTCCTCGGGGCCGATCCCGAGGAGGCCGCCGACGCCTCGATCGTGATCGAGGCGGTGATCGAGTCGCTCGAGGTCAAGCAGGCGCTGTTCGCCCGGCTGGCTGCCGCCACGTCGCCCGACGCGCTGCTCGCGACGAACACGAGCGCCCTGTCCGTCCGGGCGATTGCGACTGCCGCTTCACGCCCCGAGCGGGTCCTTGGCCTCCATTTCTTCAATCCTGCCCCGGTCATGGCGCTGGTCGAGATCGTGTCCGGCCCGCTGACCGACCCAGCCGTTGCCGAACGCGGGGCTGCCCTCGTAACCGGCTGGGGCAGGACCCCGATTCGCTGCGCCGACCGGCCGGGGTTCGCGGTCAACCGGGTGAATCGACCATTCACGATCCAGGCCCTGCGCCTGCTCGAATCAGGCGCTGCCGATATCAGCACGATCGATGGGGCGGTCCGCGCCGCAGGCTTTCCGATGGGTCCATTCGAGCTGATGGACCTGGTCGGGATCGATGTCAACCTGGCTACGGCAACGGCCGTCTGGGAAGGGTTCGGCCGGGCCGCCCGATTCAGCCCCTCGCCGATCCAGGCCGAGCTCGAGGCGGCAGGTCGGCTCGGGCGGAAGACGGGTCGCGGCTTCTATCGCTATGACCCGTCGGGCACGAACCTCGGCCCGGCGCCCGGGTTCGATCGAGCTGTGCCTGGGGGCCGCACCCCACCCGGGCCGGAATCGATCGTCGCTCGGATTCGCCTGGCAATCGTCAGCGAGGCGTACCGGGCACTCGAGGAGGGCGTGGCGGCCGACGAGGCGACGATCGACCTTGCCCTGCGGCTTGGCGCCGCGCATCCCGAGGGCCCGTTCGCCTGGGCGCACAGTCGGGGCCTCTCGAGGGTCGGCGCCGAGCTTGACGCCCCGGCGACGGCCGAACCGGATGCCTTCTCCGGGGCTTGAGGCAGGCGCTACCATGGTCGCCTGATCTTCGTCCCTCCATTCAAGAGGTTCACCCGATGATCCACCGACCGACCTCCCTCCGGTTCGCGCTGATCGGGCTCGCCGCCGGTGCGCTCGTCCTGTTCAGTGCCTGCAGCTCCACCGCCACCGCCGCCCCGGGCACCAGCACGGCCCCGCAGACCAGCACGGCCCCCGGTACCAGCACAGCCCCCGGTACCAGCGCGGATGCGGTCCCTGGCTTCTCGCTGCCGAGCGACGACAAAGGTCTCGAGGCGCTCCTGCCCGACACGCTCTGCGGCCAACCCTCCACGAAGGCCAGCATGAGCGGCGCAGCCTTCGGGGCCAGCGCCGACCCGTCGTTCACGGCAATGCTCGCCACGCTGGGCAAGACCGCGGCGGATGTCGAATTCGCGATCGCCACGCCCAACATTGCCAAGGCATCGGACTGCCGGGACCTGGCTGGCATCTTCAGGATCAAGGGCGCCTCGACCGACGCGATCAAGGCCGCCTTCGTGGCGGCCAATGCCAAGGACGGCACTACGTTCACCGAAACCACGGTCAGTGGCAAGTCAGTGTTCCAGGACACCAGCCAGCCGTCGATCACGAACTACGCGTATTTCAAGGGCGATTCGGTCATCTTTGCCGAGTCGAAGGATGCGGCGTCGGCCGCGGACCTGATCGCCAAGCTGCCCTGATCGGGAGGATCTGAGCGAAGGGCATCGCCCAGGTGGGCCGAGACCTGCAGCGCCCCCTGCGCGATCCCTGGATCATTGCCGCCGTCCGGACCCCAATCGGGCGGTATGGGGGTGCCCTGGCTGGAGTCCGGCCGGACGACCTGGCCGCCCTGGTCCTGCGCTCGCTCGTCGATCAGTCCGGAATCGACCCGGGGCTGATCGAGGACGTGATTCTGGGTTGCGCCAACCAGGCCGGCGAGGACAACCGGGACGTGGCCCGGATGGCGCTCCTCCTGGCCGGCCTGCCGGTCGAGGTCGGCGGGTTGACCGTCAACCGGCTGTGCGGCAGCGGCCTCCAGGCGATCAACTCGGCGGCCCACGCGATCCAGGTCGGCGACGGCGAGGTGTTCATCGGTGGCGGCGTGGAGTCGATGACCCGCGCGCCGTACGTGCTGGCCAAGCCCGCCACTCCGTACGAGCGGGGCACCCATGAGCTCCAGGACACGACACTCGGCTGGCGCTTCATCAACCCCCGCCTGGCCGAGAAGTACAAGACCGAGTCAATGGGTGAGACCGGCGAGAACGTGGCTGAACGCTGGGGCGTGAACCGGGAGCGCCAGGATGCATTCGCCCTGGCCAGCCACCGGAAGGCAATCGCCGCGATCGATGCCGGCCGCTTCGATAGCCAGATCGTGCCGGTCGAGGTCCCGGGTGGCCGCGGCGGCGATCCCATCGTGGTCGGACGCGACGAGCATCCCCGGGCCGACACCAGCGTCGAGGCCCTGGCCCGGCTGCGGCCGGCTTTCCGGGAGGGCGGCACGGTCACCGCCGGCAACAGCTCGGGCATCAACGACGGCGCGAGCGCCGTCCTGCTGGTCGAGGCCGAGCGGGCCCGGGGTCTCGGCCTTCGCCCGCTCGCCCGGATCGTTTCGACAGCGGTCGCCGGGGTCGACCCGGCGATCATGGGGGTGGGTCCAGTGCCGGCCAGCCGCAAGGCGCTCGAACGGGCCGGGATCAGCGCCGGAGACCTCGACCTGGTCGAGCTCAACGAGGCCTTCGCCAGCCAGTCGATCGCGTGCATCGACGAGCTCGGCCTGGACCCCGCCCGGGTCAACGTGAATGGTGGGGCGATTGCCCTCGGCCATCCGCTGGGGATGTCCGGTGGACGGCTGATCACGATGCTCGTCCATGAGCTGACCCGGACCGGCGGCCGGTATGGCCTGGCCACGATGTGCATCGGGGTTGGCCAGGGGATCGCCACGGTCGTCGAGCGGATCGACGGCTGATCCTGGCCGGCCCCCCGGCAGTACGAATGAATTTCGACGGCATGCTTGTCGAAACTTGTTGCGATGCGTACGATGACCGCTGACGCCCGTGACCTGCGCCACCTCTGACCAGCGCCTCCCAAGGAGGAAGGACCGAATGCTCGACATCCAGCCGACCACCCTGAGCCTGACCGACGCCGCCGCCAGCAAGCTGCGCGAACTCACGGCCGCCGAGACGAGCCCCGAGATCGGCCTGCGCGTCTACGTCTACAGCGGCGGCTGCTCGGGCTTCAAGTACGGGATGATGATCGAGGATGCGCCCACGGCCGAGGACCAGACCCTCCATGCCAACGGCGTGAAGGTCTACGTGGACGGCAAGAGCATCGACCTGCTCCGCGGCGCGCAGATTGACTACGTCGACACGCTGATGGGCGCGGGCTTCACCGTGAACAACCCGAACGCAGTGTCGGCCTGCGGTTGCGGCTCCAGCTTCCGGACGGCCGATGACGGCGGCGCCCCCAAGGGCTGCGCTCACTGAGCCGGACGGTCCGATGGCCCTGCTCAAGACGCCGCCGGTGAGTACCTCCGGCGGCGTTTCCATATCCCGTTGACGATGGAACTGCCCCTCTTCCCGCTCCACACGGTCCTGTGCCCTGGGGTTGCCCTGCCGCTCAAGGTGTTCGAGGAACGCTATCGATCGCTGACCCGGCGCTGCCTCGAGCGCGACGAGCCGTTCGGGGTCGTCCTGATCCGCGAGGGGCGCGAGGTGGGGCCGGGGGCCGCCTCGATCGCGACAGTCGGCACGATGGCCGAGATCCGGGAGGCGTCGAAGTACAGCGATGGCCGCTATGACCTGCTGGTGGTCGGCACACGCCGGTTCCGGATCGAACGGGTGGTCATCGGCCGGGAACCCTACCTCGTGGGCGAGGTGACCGAGCTCGATGAACCGGTCGGCGACCCCGACCTGGCCGGCCGGTTGTCCGCCGACCTGACCCGGAACTTCGTGCGCTACCTGGCCTTGCTCCAGCCCGCCGAGGGCGAGGATGCCGCCGAGATCGACGTCCAGGTCGAGGTCGACATCGACGAGGATGACGATCCGGGTGAGCTGGTCGCGAGTCGTTCCTCTGCAGGAACCGGCGACGAGGTCCGGGTCGCGATCCCGGACGACCCGACCGTGCTGTCCCATCTGCTCAGTGGCATCATCCAGGTCGATCAGCCGCGCCGCCAGGCGCTGCTGGAGGCGGAGACCACGGTGGACCGGATCGAGGAGCTCCTTCGCCTGATCGACCGCGAGGTCAGCCTGCTCGAACGGCGCCTGCGGATCTACAGCGTCGATCCGCGCCTGGCGGCGCTGCGCCGCAACTAAGACCGCCCAACGATCCGGAGGGACCGACATGGCTGAAGTGCTGCTGTTCCACCACGCCCTGGGTCAGACCCGCGGCTTCCACGCGTTCGCCGACGAGCTGCGCCGAGCCGGGCACACGGTCCACACTCCGGATCTCTTTGAGGGGCGCGAGTTCGACACGATCGATGCCGGGGTGGCCTACGCCGGCGAGATCGGCTTTGGCGAGCTCATCGAGCGCGGCGTGCGGGCCGCGGACGGCCTCCCCGCCGGGCTGGTCTACGCCGGCTTCTCGCTCGGGGTGCTGCCGGCCCAGAAGCTGGCCCAGACCCGCCCTGGAGCCCGCGGGGCGCTGCTGTTCTACTCCTGTGTGCCGACCTCGGAGTTCGGGTCGTCTTGGCCGACCGGTGTGCCGGTCCAGGTCCACGGCATGGACGCGGACCCGCTCTTCGTGGATGAGGGCGACCTCGATGCCGCCCGGGCACTGGTCGAGTCCGCCGAAGATGCCGAGTTGTTCCTGTACCCCGGTGACCAGCACTACTTCGCCGACGCGAGCCTGCCGTCCTACGACGCAGCCGCCACTGCCCTCTTGACCGAGCGAGTGCTCGAATTCCTGAAGAAGCGCTGATCGAGCCCTGCGCTGCCGGTGAACGTGTGCCGGCTCACCCGCACCGAGGCGCGCCGGATCGCTTCGCTATTCGGAGAAGCGCTCTTCCTTCCCCGGATCGGCGTCGTTGTTGTAGCCGTAGCGCTCCCAGAAGCCGAGGATGTCGTGGTCGACGAACTCCAGGCCGCGGATCCACTTGGCGCTCTTCCAGAAGTAGCGCTTGGGGACGAGCAGGCGGAGCGGCCAGCCATGTTCGAGCTCGAGCGGCTGCCCGTCGAACGTGTCGGCCAGGAGGACGTCGTCGTCGTCCAGCACGCTCAGGGGCATGTTCGCCGTATAGCCCTGTTCGGAGTGGGCCAGCACGTAGCCGGCGCCCGGCCGAACCTGGGCCCGGCTCATGATCTCCTGAATCGGCACGCCTTCCCAGGTCGTGTCGAGCTTCGTCCAGCGGGTGACGCAGTGGATGTCGGTGTGGACGGTCTTGCGGGGCAGTGTCTTGAACTCCGTCCAGGTCAGGCCGAACGGGCTGTCCACCTCGCCGAAGACCTTGAAATCCCAGTTGGCGAGCTCGGTCTTCGGGGTGGATCCGTAATGCAGGACCGGGAACTTCTCGGTCCGGTACTGGCCGGGTGGGATCCGCTCGGCAATCGCCGGGTCCTGGGTCTTACCCCCGAATAGTCGTTCGAACATGGTGCTCACTCCTGGGCCAGGCCGGCTACGAGGCGGGATCGATCCGATCAACCCAGATCCCCCTGGCCGGATCATTCCAGAGGGGTGTGACGATGATGTGACCAATGGGCGTCGGAGTGGTCACTTCAAGAAAGTCGAATGCGGGATCCGGTTCTGCGCGCTGGTCGTGGAAGATCACCTGGCCGATCGCCGGGTAGGCGCCGCTGGTCCCGAGACGGGCCGCGGCTGCCCCGGACACCTGGGTGATCGGCAGGCCCAATTCCACGGCGAACTGGGGCCGCAGGAGGGTCGGTACGAAGAGGGCCGGCAGCCGGCCGTCGGTTGGGCCGGGCCAGTCGGTCACGCCGGGGATCGCGTCGATTGCCTTGCGCACCGCCGGCAACGCCGCGAGTGCGTCGCGCTGGATATCCAGCGTGCCCCGGGTGGTCAGCAGGACGGTCTTGCTCAATGGGGCAAACGGGGCCGAGAACAGCCCCCCGGCCACGGCCCCGGCGATCAGCAGCAGGCCCAGCCGGGCTGCCGGCCCGCTGATCCGCCGGGCCGCCGCGACCAACTCGGGGATCACGATCGCGCCGAAGCCGATTGCCGCCGCCACGATGACGGCCAGGTCGATCGGGTCGAGGTAGCGGCTCGAGACGTAGATCCGGCGATAGGCCAGGAACGCCAGGAATGCCGCCACGCCCGGTCCCAGCGCGGCGAGGCCGAGCAGGATCGCCCACTGACGCCGGCGGGCCAGGACGATCGCACCCACGGCCGCCAGGGCGACCAGCGCGCCCATCCGCAGGAGCAGGCCGCCGACCAGGGTTGCGACGCCGATCACCCCGATGTGGGGCAAGCTGACCGAGGCCACGATCGGCACATGCTCCGAGTAGAGGGCATTGCCCGTCAGCAGCCAGTCGTGGGCGAACTGGAGGGGCACGGCCAGCAGCCCGATCAGGATCAGCCAGGCCCGCCGGCTGGGACCCGGGACATGCCGGTAGCGGCCCCATGACCAGGCGCCGATCAGCACCGCCGCGGCCAGGCCGAGGGCTAGGACGACCTCGAAACGGGCCAGCGTGGCCAGGCCCAGGGCGACTCCCGCCCAGGCGTAGCGCGGCCGCGGGGAGCTGATCAGCAGGCCGGCCGCGAGGCAGCCGGCGAACGCCCAGGCCACGGCATAGCTCAGCCCGACGTCTTCGACCAGGGACCCTGAGCCGATCACCGCAATCCCGGCAAAGGCCGCCGCCTGGATCCCCCCGAATCGGCGGGCAAGGACGGCGGCCATGACGGCGCACAGGCCGTACACGCCGATGACCAGCCACGAGATCGCCCGCCAATCGCCGATGACGTTGTAGACCAGGCCGTAGACGACGGTCAGCAGCGGTTTGGGCGTGGCCGTGATGAAGCCTTCCAGGTGGCGGCCCTGGACCAGCCGATCGAAATAGATCACCGAGGCCGCGGCATCGAAGCCGACCTGCCCGGCGCGCAGCGGAGCGATCAGGTAGAACGCGGCCGCGCAGGCCGCCAGGAAGAGCAGGAGATACGCCCCCAGGACGACTCGCCGACTCGGAGCGTCGAGGGCAACGCCGGTCATCGCCGGAGTATATGGGCCAGTCACTCGGCTCACGACCCGGTCATCGGGCGGAGCGGACCTCGCTGATCCACCAGCCCCGAGCGGGATCGGCAACGATCGCGACGACGGTCACACCGTTGATCGTCAGGTCGTGGCTCGACTCGTACGAGCGCAGCGCTGGATACGTCCCATCGGCATGGCGATCGTGGGCCACGAACTGGCCGATCGTCGGATAGCGGCCAGGCTGACCCACCCGGTTGGGCACGAGCTGGCCGACCGTGGTCAGTGGCGCGTCCAGGTCGACCGACAGGCGCGGCCGGTAAGGCACTGGCACGAGCAGGAGCGCCGGCGTGGGACCGTCCGCCGTGGCGCTGATCGTGGCCGGCCAGCGTCTGCCGTCCGGAGATCTGGCGACGATCTGGCGCAGGGCGGGGAGCATCTGATCGACGTCGGCGGCCAGGTTCAGGCTGGTCCGAACGGAACTGCGCAGGCTCGAATCGAGGATCCCGCCGGGCCACGTGGCGAGGACCGCCAGGATGATCGCCCCGACCACCCCGAGCACCGGGTTCAGCGCCGATCGCTGGCCGAGGCGGGAGCGAGCCAGGCCAAGGCCCGCTTCGAGCAACCCGGCCGTGCCGATCCCGGCGGCCAGGACCAGGGCCAGGTCGATCGGTGCGGCGTAGCGATCTGGGACGTAGATATGGCGGACCGCTAGGTAGACGAGGAAACCGGCAATGCCTGGACCCAGCGCGAGCAACCCGAGTGAGACGCCCCACGCCCGTTTGTGGATCAGGCGCCCGAACCCGGCCAGCCCGAGAAGGACCAGGGGCCACAGGCTCAGGTAGCGCTCGATCAACCAGCCGAGCAGGCCGGCCGGCGCCAGGATCGGCCGGGCCGTCAGCGCCGAGTAGCGGGCGGGGACCGTCGACCAGAAGAAGGGATCCCCATAGATCAGCAGGTCGTGCAGGCCCATGATCGGGACGGCAGCGAAGGCAACCAGCACCAGCCATGCTCGTCGCGGTGGCCGGTCGATTCCGCGCGAGCCGGCGGCCCGGGCCACCGCAGGGATCTCCAGCCCGACCAGCACGACGAAGGCCAGTCCCACGATCAGGAGGGTCTCGAGCCGGGCCAGGGCGGCCACCAGCAGGGCGATCCCGGCCAGGCCGTAGCGAGGTCCCGGTTGGCTGATCGCCAGGCCCGCGACAGACCATCCGAGCAGCGCCCACGGGATCGCCAGGGCATAGCCGACATCGAAGAGCAGGGCGCCCGACCCGGCCAGGCCCACCCCAACGAAGGCCCAGGCGGCAATCCCGCCGATCCGGCGAGCCAGCTCGGCGGTGAGCACGACGGCAACTCCAAACGCGACGAGGGTGGCCCAGGCCAGCGTCCGCCAGTCGTGGGTCAGCAGTTCGAGGGGGCCGTAGATCAACGTGAGCAACGGCTTCGGCGTGGTGGACAGGAAGACCTCGACATGCCGCCCGGCCATCAGCCGGGCGAAGTCGAGCACCGCCACCTGGCTGTCGAATCCGATCGATGCTGTCCTCAGCGGACGGGCCAGCGCCAGGCCGACCGCCAGCGCCAACCCGAAGAGGCCCGCAACCGAGACCAGGCGGAGCGTCACGAGGGACCGTCGCGGCATCGGCACGAGTATAGATAGGGCGGGGTCGAGCCCCCGGATGCGGTAGGCTACCGCCCCGTGAACCCCACATCACCAACGCCCGGCTCGGCGGACGATGGAGCCGCCTCGGAGCGCCCCCGGGTCATCGTGGTGATGCCCGCCTACAACGCCGCCCAGACCCTCGAGCGGACGTACGCGGACATTCCCTTCGACGTCGTCGACCACATCATCCTGGTCGACGATGTCTCCAGGGATGAGACGGTCGAGGTCGCCAAGCACCTCGGCCTGCAGGTCGTCGTCCATCGCCAGAACCGGGGCTATGGCGGTAACCAGAAGACGTGCTACGCAACGGCCCTGGCCGAAGGCGCCGAGGTCGTGGTGATGCTCCATCCCGACTACCAGTACGACGCGACCCGGATCCCCCAGCTCATCGCCACGATCGTCGCCGGCGAACGGGACCTCATGCTGGGCAGCCGCTTCCTGGGCAACCCCCTGGCCGGGGGGATGCCCCGCTGGAAGTACGTCAGCAACCGATTCCTGACCGGTGTCGAGAACATCGTCTTCGGGCTGCGCCTGTCCGAATACCACACCGGCCTGCGGGCCTACAGCCGGGCACTGTTGGAAGCGATCCCGTACGAACTCAACAGCGATGACTTCGTCTTCGACCAGGAGCTGATTGCCCAGGTCGTGGCCGCCCGCCGGTTCAGGATCGGCGAGATCGGCGTGCCGACCCGCTATTTCGAGGAGGCCAGCTCGGTTGGCTTCAAGCGCAGTGTCGTGTACGGCTTGTCGACCCTCCGGGTGGTGGTCCGTTACATGCTCCACGCGACCCGAATCCGTCGCTCGGCCCAGCTGACCACTCGCCGCCCCACGGCGGGCTGACGGTGCTGCGCGGCCGGAACGGGGCGATCCTGCGGGTTGCGATCGGCCTTGCGATCTCGGTCGTCTCGATCTGGTTTGTCCTGGGCGACGTGGACCTGGGCCAGGCCTGGGCAATCATCCGGACCGCCAGCCCGGCCTGGCTCCTGTTTGGCCTGATCTGCCTGTCGGCCGACGTGCTGATCCGGGCAGTCCGCTGGCAGCGCCTGATCCTGCCGATCCAGCGCGTCCGCTACGTTCCAATCCTGGGCTATCTCCTCGTTGGCTACCTCGCCAACAACGTCCTGCCGGCCCGCCTGGGCGAGCTCGTCCGGAGCCATTACCTGGGTGACCGGGAGCGGATCAGCCGGGCCTCGACGCTTGGAACCGTGGTCGTCGAGCGGGTGGTGGACATTGCCGTCGTGGTGGCGATCGCCGCCGTGGCGATCCTTGTCCTGAACGTGCGCGGCGTCGTGGCCAGTGCGATCCTGGTCGGGCTGGCAGTCACCGGCCTGCTGATCGTGGGGCTGGCCATTGGACTGGCCGCCCATCGTCTGCCCGGCGCCCGCTCGCTGGTGGAGCTGATCGAGCGCTGGCCGAGCGTGGCCGCGGCTGCCCGCAAGCTGCGCGATGGGCTGGCCGTGGCCGGCCGACCGCGGACCCTGGCCGAGGCGCTGGTCCTGAGCGTGGCCGCCTGGGGCGCCACGGTCGTCGCATTCGCCGCAATCGGCCAGGCGATCGGGCTGCACCTGTTGATCGGCGAAGCGTCCCTCCTGGCCGCCGGCGTTGCCCTGGCCACCGCGATCCCTTCCGGGCCGGGTTACCTCGGGACGTATGAGCTGGCCGCGGTGAAGATCGCCGAGGCTCTCGGCCGCTCGACCGAGCAGGCCTTCGCCCTGGCCTTGCTGGCCCACGCCTCGGTACTCATCCTGACCACCCTCGCCGGCGCGGTGGCCTTCGTGCGGCTGGGCTGGACGAGTAGCGTCGCCGAGGTCGGCCACGTGGTCGGAGGCGGGCCCGATTCGGACGCGATCCCCTGATCGCCTGAATCGACGAGCCCTCGACCGTCGGCCGAGGGCTCGTCCTGAGCGTCGAGAGCGACGGCTACTTCACGAAGCCATTCGCCTGCAGCCAGGTCTTGGCCACGGCTGCAATGTCCAGCTTGTCGACGTTCACCTGCTTGCCCAGTGCGAGCAGGGTTGGCGTGTCCATCTTGGCCGACACGTCGTTGAGGATCTTCTCGAACGAGGCCTTGTCGACCTTGGCCAGGAAGTCGTTGCGAACGAGCGGGGCGATGTTCTCGGCCGGTTGGGTCGACTTGTCGTCCTGCAGGACCACCCAGCCGTTGACCGCGATATCGGGCTGGGTCGAGCACAGCTCGGCGACGTCGATGGTCTTGCCCAGGAGCGCCTGGGCCATCGGCGCGTCGCACGCTGACAGCAGCGTCGCCTTCGACAGGTCGAGCCCGTAGGCGGTCTTGAGGGCGGCTGCGCAGACCGGGTTGGTCGGGCAATCGGTCGCGATGCCGAACTTGAGCTGAGCCTGGATCGCCGTCAGGTCGCTCATCTTGGCCAGATTGGACTGAGTTGCCGTGTCCTTCCGGACGACGAACGCGTTCTGGTCCGCCGCCGGGGAGTAATCGAGGACGGTGATCCCACCACCCTTGGTGTTCAGCACGTCCTGGAGCGCGGCCTGGTTGGCTTTCGGGTCGCCGGTTTGCTTGCCCGGCTGGTAGTACGCGAGGCCCGTGCCGATGTACTCCGGCTTGAGGTCGAACTGGCCGCTCTCGAGGGCCGGTGCCGACACCTTCCGGCCGCCGATCCCGATCGCGGTCCGATCGACGGCGTAGCCGTTGGCCTCCAGGGCCTGGCCGTAGATCTCGGCCATGAGTTTGGCTTCGTAGAAGCCATCCGAACCGATCTTGATGGTGGGCTTGCTGCCCCCTCCCGTCGAGCAGGCGCTCAAGAGCACCAGCATCGACGCCCCGAGGGCGAGCGCGCGGTGTAGCCGCATTGTGGGTAGCCTCCTCCTGCTTCTGTAGCGCCTGGGCAGGCACGGTCCGAGCCGGCCGACTATACCAAGGGATCCAGAAAACCGGCTTCCTCGACCCTTTGGGGACTACGCTGGGGCGATGCCGTCGGATGACCGGGCTCGCCTGAGGCCCGGCGAGGTCATCGCCCGCTGGAGAAGGGCGAAGCCGCCTTCCGCTACGAGCGCCAGGACGGCAACGAGAAACACGCCCCCGAACAGCTGGCCGTCGTCGTTCTGGGCCACCCCATCGACGAGATAGCGGCCCAGGCCGCCGAAGCCGAAGATCGCCCCGAGGGTGGCCGTCGCGATCACCTGGACCCCGGCCGACCGAATCCCGCCGGCGATCACGGGCAGAGCGATCGGAACCTCGACCCGGCTCAGGACCTGCCGTTCCCGGAAGCCCATTCCGCGGGCCGCCTCGACCAGGTCACGGTCCACCCCGGCGACCCCGGCGTAGGCATTGACGAGGATCGGCGGAATGGCCAGGACAACCATTGCCACGAGGGTCGGATAGACCTTGAAGCCGAGGTCGGGATCGAGGACCTGGGTGATCGGCACGACGATCCCGATGGCGGCCAGGGAAGGGATCGCCCGGCCGATGTTCGCGACGTTGACAGCAAGCGTTGCCGCCCGGCCGGTGTGGCCGATCCACAGGCCGATCGGCAGGGCAATGGCCGCCGCGACCAGGAG
Organism: Candidatus Limnocylindrales bacterium; assembly: GCA_038221095.1. Classification (GTDB taxonomy): domain Bacteria; phylum Chloroflexota; class Limnocylindria; order Limnocylindrales; family CSP1-4; genus Palsa-1033. The sequence continues at coordinate 355 of JBBRIM010000057.1, read as the reverse complement.
CGAGATGCCGGATATCCCGACCTGTTCGATCAGCCGGATGGGGATTCCGTTTGGGCCCGACCAGTTCCCCGGATTCAGGAGCCAGGCAGTCATTCGCCGGCCCGGCCTGATTCGGGCACGAGCCGACCCGTCGTCACTCGCCCCGTGCCCGGGCCGGCGGCCCACGGGGTCAGACGCCGCTGGAGGCGGACGAACAGCACATCCACGAGGATCGCGAGGCAGATCGACGGGACGGCCCCGGTCAGGATCTCCGTCGGGAATGCGCGGTGGTAGCCCTCGAGGATGAAGAAGCCGAGGCCGCCGAACGCGTCCCCGAGCGTCGCCGACACCGTGACCAGGCCGATCGTCGAGACGC
>JBBRIM010000056.1:0-13894 GCA_038221095.1 Candidatus Limnocylindrales bacterium | reverse complement strand
CGGCCGGCACTGGTTCAGCGACGAGACGTTCCGGGCCATCCTGCGCCTGCGTGGGAGCGAGTCGAACGCCCCGTCGGGCTGGGCCGAGGGCTTCGTCGCCCGCAAGCTCGTCTTCTAGCCCTCGACCCTATGGCGGAGGGTCGTGGCCGTCCGCGAGCCGGGGCCAGGCCGGGGCAGGCGGCTCGCGGCCGTCTCTCGGCGCGAATGGTCGGCCGAGGACCGGCCAGGACCTGCTGATTCCGTCGCTTCGTTCTGTCGAGGAGACCTCGCCCGGCAGGAGGCGATGATGGGTGGGGTTGACCCTTACGGGCGGGGCAATTCTTGCGAGATATCGGCCCACGTAGTACTCGACCAGGATCGGACCCGGGCCGGCCGGGTGTGACCAGCGAATCCGTCGAATCCCAGCTCGAGTCAGACGCCGGCAGCTGCCAGCCTCCTCCGATGGCCGTCCTCGGGCGGCCGCGGTCTTGCCGAGTACCGCGTGGGCCGGTGTCTGGCAGGAACCGGGGCGATGACCTGCGGAACGGCGCGCTGGCCTCGGCCCGCAGGTCCGCTGCTGAGCCCCGGACGGGGGCCGGCTCCGAGCCCCGGTAACCGGCCGGCCGATCGGTGCTCCAGGAGCGACAAACATGCCTTATCCGGCTCTCGCTGGACTCGTTGAGCCAGGGAGCCACGATCTCGGCCAGGCATTTCAAGCCGGGCCAAGCGTGGGCCGGGAGGAACCGGCCGCCTGGAATCCCCGCCGCGGACGTGGACGAGGGCCTGGCGGCCTGGATTTGTGCCGTTTGTCGCTCTGGGCGCACGCCCGGGTCAGCTGCGGCGGCAGCTTGCGTCCCGCGCGCGCCAAATCGGTCAGCCCCGGCGGCGGGATCCGTTCGAGACGGCGTGGCTGAGGCCGTTGCGCCGGACCAGCCCACCCGGATCGACGATCACCCGGCAGGCGTCCAGCCAGGTGGGGTCGAAGTCGGGCTGGATCACGTGGAGAACGGCCGCATCATAGTCGGCGGCCGGCTCGATCGTGGCATGGAGGACCGTTCCGTCGCGCAGGCGAACCGCCGGGACGAGGCTGTCGGCGTACTCGACGATGGCCTCGCGGTTGATCAGTTCGGCCATGATCTCGAGCGCGGGTGACTCGCGGACGTCCTCGACGCCGCGCTTGTAGGCCGCGCCAACGACCAGGATCCGGGCACCCCGGATCCCCTGCCCGACCGACGAGAGGGTGGCCACGACCTGCTCGACGATGCGGCTTGGACGTACGGCAATCTCGCTCATCGCCTGCTCAATCAGGGGCAGGCTGACCCGGGCAGCCCGGGCAGCCCACAGCAGGTAGTGCGGATCACACGGGATGCAATGGCCACCGACGCCCGTGCCGGGGTGGAACGGCATGAACCCGTAGGGCTTGGTCGAGGCGGCGGCCACGACCTCGCCGACATCCACCGAGAACGCCCGGCTGATCTCGCCGATCTCGTTGGCCAGGGCGATGTTGACGGCGCGGAACGTGTTCTCGTAGAGCTTGGTCAGCTCGGCCGTTTCCGGTGAGCTCACGAAGTGGACGGTCCGGGTCATCTCGCTGACGATCTCGGCAGCCTGCCGAGCGCACTCGTCGGTGATCCCCCCGATCACCCGCGGTACGACCTCCTGGGGATAGGCCACGTTGCCGGGATCGATCCGCTCGGGGCTGAAGGCGACATAGACATCGCGGCCGACCTCGAAGCCCCGCGCCGCGAGCGGTGCGGCCAGCATCTGGCGGGTGGAACCGACGTAGGTCGTGCTGGTCAGGATGATCGTCTGGCCGGCGACGGCATGTTCGACAACCGAGCGGCAGGCGGCCTCGAGGATGCGCAGGTCGGGGACTAGGTGATCGTCGACCGGGGTGGGCACGCAGATCACGATCGCCCGGGCGGTGGCCATCGCGGCCGGATCGGCCGAGAGCTGGAAGGCATTGCCCTGGAGCGATTCCCCAAGCCGAAGGGCATCCTCCGGGACGAGATCGACCCGCTGGGCACGAATGGCGCCGAGGCGGTCCTGGCTGATGTCGATTCCCAGGACCGCCTGGCCCCGACCGACGAGGGCCAGAGCACTCGGCAGGCCGACGTAGCCGAGGCCGAGGATGGCGATCGGACCGCTGGCCGTGGGCCGAGCGGCGGCTGGGACCTGTTCGACCCGGTCCGGAGCGAGGTCGTGGACCTCGATTCCAGCTTGGTGGCTCGTGGGAGCCAGGGTTTCAGTCAATCGAGATCCCCCCGACGGCAGCGCCGCCCATGGACGTACACGGTCCTTGCCACTTTCTGTAGTCGCCCGCCCGGAATCCGCGATAAAACGCGCTTGCGGTTCCAATCGGGCACGATTGGCGACACCGGCAATAGGCCGAGTTCACCTGATGAAACCAGCTTCCCGAGGGAAGACCTGAAGCGTACTGGTACCTTCGTACCGGGACAAGTCCCAGACCATTGTGGCCCACCCGGCGGGGCCGAAACTGGTGACTGAACGCACCGCTTGAGTGCACAGCTGAGTGCCAGGGAGGTCTCCGGGGCAGTCCGGTCCGGGGAGGACCATTGGGATAGGTTGGCTATACTCCGGTCCCTGAATTCGGAGACGTCCTTGGACCTGTCCCAGCAACTGGCCATCCTGCGCCCGCGCCTCCGCTTGATCGTGCTCGTGACGGTCATCGCCGGCGTCCTGTCGTTCGCCCTCGCGAGCCTGCTCCCGAAGACGTACGAGTCAAGCGCGACCCTGCTGGTCGGCCAGGTCTACGACACGAGCCAGCCGAGCCAGCCTCCTCGCCTGAACTACGACTCGTTCCTGGCGTCCGAGCAGCTCGCCGGCACGTTCGCCCAACTGGCCGAGACCCGACCGTTCCTGCAGGCCGTCGGAACCAAGCTGGGCCTGGCCGACGACCCCACCCTCCTGCGCGGACGGGTCGACGCCCAGGCCACCCTGGGCAGTCTGTACATCACCATCCTGGCCCGGGCGCCCGACCCGACTGCCTCGGCAAAATTGGCCAACGGCGTCGCCGATGAGCTGCTGGCCGAAGCGCCCCGGGTGTTGCTGGGCACCACTGGAGCGAAGGTCGACGGTGTCGTGACCTCGGTCGATCCGGCCGTCCCAGCCGAGGCGATCAGGTCACCCAAGGTCAGCCTGTACGCTGCCCTGGGCGCACTGACGGCCCTGATCGTCGCCGTGACCACGATCTTCATTCTCGCCTACCGCGATGCCCCGCAGGCTCGGCGGGGCCCAGCCGCCCGGCGGGTCGGCGTCCCGGAATCGGCGCCGCCGGCCGAGGCACCGAGCGCGATCCGCCCGACGACGAGCGCGGTCCTGCCGGCGCTGCAACCCTCGGCAATCGCGGCTAGCCCGGCGTCGGCGACCTCGTCGGTCATCGTCTCGGCGTCACGGCCGCTGCTCGTGCCCGAGCCACCGCCGGGTCCGATGCTGCTGACCGAAGTCCGGCGGCCCGTGCCGGTCACGATCGCCCCACCTACCCCACCGGTGCCACCGGCCGCACCTGCCCTAGCTGCCCCGCCGACCCAGGTTCGATCGGTGCCGACACCGCCGCCGGCAGCAACAGCCCCATTGGTCATCCCGGCAGCCAGTCCGTTGCCACCGGCCGGCCCGGTCAAACCGGCGGTCAGGACACCACGAGGGGGCAGGGCGGCTGCGCCAGTCCCGGCGGTGTCGACGGCCAAGGTTGCACCGGCGAGGGTTTCGCCGGCCAAGGCTGCGTCGCCGGCCAAGGTTGGGTCGGTCAAGGTTGCGCCACCAACCCTGGAGCCAGCAGCCTCATCACTGCGACCCACGGCGGCCAAGCCGGCCGTCGTTGCAAAGCCGGCCGTCGTTGCAAAGCCGGCCGTCGTTGCCAAACCGACCGCCGGGCCTAAGGCCCCCCAGTCGAGTGGAGCCAGCTTGCAGACCGGATCGCGACCGGCGACCCGAGCGCGACCTTCCGGTGACTGACATGGCCGTCCCGGGTCTGCCCCTGGCAGTCCCCGGGTCACGGACCAGTGGGTCGGCCCTGCCGGTCGCGAGCCTCGTGGCGGGGTCCGGCCTGGGGATCGGCCTGATCGTCGGACTCGGCTCGGGGATCGTCCTGCTCGAGCGGATCGGGTCGATCCTTGGGATCGTCCTGGCGGTGCTCGATCCGATCGCCGGCCTGGCCTTCGCGGCCGTGACCCTGCCCCAGCGCGAACCGGCGCCGATTGGGCCAATCGGGGTGCCCGTCCTGCTCTCGCTCGCGATCGGGCTGGGGGTCATCCTGCGCCTGCCGCTTGACCGGCCCCGGCTGCGGACCGGCCGGGTTGGCTGGCTGGCATTGGCCTACCTGGCGATCACGGCCGTGTCGGTCATGCCCCTCCTCAACGGCCTGCCCTATGGCCGGGCCGTTTCCGGGATCAGCCTGTTCCTTGCCCTCGCCTCCGGCTGCGTCCTGATCGGCTCGGGCACGATCCTGCTCCGCGGTCGCGACGTCCGGCCGCTGTTGGGCCTGGCCCTGGGCTCACTGGCGCTGGCCGCGTTGATTGCCATCCTGGCCTTCATCAAGGGCACGGACCTTGGCCGGCCACTGGCCGGCCTCGTGTCGCAGACCTCGACCGACCTGCGGGCGTACGGCCCGTTCTACAACTCGGACTATCTCGGGTTCGCCGCGGCCCAGACGATCGTGCTGGCAGTGGGCTGGGCACTCTTCGATCGACGCTACAGGTGGCCGGTCCTGGGCGTGGCCCTGGTCGCGTCCATCGCGCTCGTCGCGTCGTTCGCCCGGAGCGGCTTCCTGGCCGCGGCGATCGGCATCCTGGCACTGGCCTTCCTGCGCAGCCGGCGGCTCGGGCTGGTCGTGCTCGTCGTGGGCGGAATCGCCTTCATCCTGGCCTACCAGACGCTCCTCCAGGCGCGGGTCGGGATCACCTACGGAGCAGCCCCGGGGAGTGCCCTGGGCAGCCTCAGCCAGAGCGATGCCGGCCGCTCCGGGGCGGCCCTCGCCGGGGTCCAGTTGTTCCTGACGTCGCCCCTGTTCGGCGTCGGTTACGGCCAGTTCCACTACCTGAGCCCGCGTTTCGTGGGCTCGAGCGGGGTCACCTTCCCGCACAACATCTTCGTGGGGATCCTGGCCGAGCAGGGCGTCCTGGGGGTCGTCGTGTTCGGTCTCCTGGTCCTCGCAATCACCGTCGGCCTGCGCCGCTCCAGCCATCCGCTGGCTGCCCCGATCGCGGCGCTCGGCATCACCTATCTCGTTGGATCCCTGTTCATCGACTCGGTCACGACCCTCCAGACCTCGATCCTGTTCTGGATCGGTCTGGCCGTCGTCCTCGCCCACCAACGCGCTGACGCGCCAACCGGGTGAGCGAACCGTCGGCTGGAACCGGGACCTGCCGTTCATGCGCTGGTCAGCTCGGCCAGCCCGTCCTGGACCTGGGTCGCCAGCCGATCGCCGAATTCGAGGACATTGGCAGCGATCCCGGCGAGGCCCGGCGACGGCCACTTCGGCTGCACTGCTGCTCGAACTGCGGCCTGGTCCAGCTCGGGCGGGAAGGTCCCGAACCCGCCAGCGACGCCCACGGCCATGGCGCTGCTTTCTCGAGCACGGTCGGCGCTCACCAGGCCGGCCGGATCGACGAGCTCATCGAGGCTGCCCGGATCGGTCCCGGCCGCCTTGTCCTTGATGTCGCGGCGGGTCACGGTGCGGCCCTGGCCGCGTTCCACGCGGCAGGCGCCGCCACGCTCGGCTTTGACACGGACCCCCGACGGGTGGCGCGCGCCGTTGGCGCGGGCCTGGACGTCCGCCTGCTGGACGGGCCGGCCAGCCTGCCGGCGGCCCTGTCCGGACTCGGACAGCGGGCGGACCTGGTCCTGGTTGACCATGCCCTGGCCCACAGCGACGATTTCGACGGCCTGATCGCGGGCCTGGCGGCGGTCGTCGACCCGGCCGGAATCATCGCGATCGAGGCTCACCACGTCCTCGGCCTGCTCGAGGACGGTGCATTCGACATCGTTTCCCATCCCCATCGGACCTACCTCAGCCTCGGCGCACTCGAGCACGCCCTTGCCCGGCACGGCCTGCTCGCCGCGAGCGCAGCCCGGTCGGCACTCCACGGCGGCTCGTTCTCGGTGGTCGCCCGGCCCGCGGCGACCGGTCGGAGCGCGGACGCGTCGGTCATCGAGTTGCGCGACCTCGAAGCCGCGGCCCGGGTTACCGAGCCGGCCGCCTATCGGCCGCTGGCCGACCGAGCCCAGCTGGTGCGGACCGAGCTGCGCCGGTTCCTGGAAACGACCCACGCGGAAGGCCAATCCGTGGCCGGCTACGGGGCCTCGAGCCGGGCGCTGACCCTGCTTGGTTTCGCCGGGGTGACCGACCGGGAGATCGCCTTCATCGCCGATCGCGATCCGGCCAAGATCGGCCGGGCCCTGGCCGGGACCGGGATCCCGGTCCGCTCACCCGAGGTGATCGGCGCCAAGCGACCGGCCTGGGTGCTGATCCTGCCCTGGCCGATCGCTCCCGAGATCGCCGCCCAGTTGGCCGAGGTCGCCGCCTGGGGCGGACGCTTCGTGACCGCCCTGCCGGCTTTCCACGAGGTCGGCTGAGGATCGGACGGGGGTCGGTGCGCGGTCAGGGCGCGGTCAGGGCGCGGTCAGTGCCCGTAGGCATCGATGTCGTCGAGGCAAGCCTGCCGGGCCGAACCGGGATCATCCAGGTAGCGGCGATACCAGGTGCTCGTCCGGCGAATCGTCTCCTCGAAGCCCCAGCGGGGCGACCAGCCGAGCCCGCCCACCGTCTGGTCGATCGAGAGTCGGAGGAGGGTCGCCTCGGGCGGGTCGTCCGGTCGCCCGACGTTCGTCCAAGAGCCGCTGCCCCAGGCCGCCAGGAAGGTCTCGACGACCTGCTCGACCGTGGCCGCGTCGGTATCGGCCGGGCCGAAGTTCCAGCCCCGGGCGGCGGCTGCGGCGTTGGGTCCGAGCAGCGCGGCGGCGAGGGTGAGATAGCCCGAGAGTGGTTCCAGGACATGCTCCCAGGGACGGACGGCGGCGGGGTTGCGGACGGGGACGGGCCGGCCGGCCCCCAGCGCCCGGACCATGTCGGCGACGATTCCGTCGGCCGTCCAGTCACCGCCACCGATCACATTGCCGGCCCGGGCGCTGGCCAGCGCAACGCCGTGGCGGGCGAGGTCGGCCGGCGGGAAGAACGAGCGCCGATACGAGGCCGTGACGATCTCGGCGGCGCCCTTGCTGGCACTGTACGGATCGCCCCCACCGAACCGGTCGGCCTCGGTCAGTGGCCGGCCCGAGCCATCATTCTCGTAGGCCTTGTCGCTGGTGACCACAACGACAGCACACGGCCGGCCCAGCCCGCGGACCACGTCGAGGACGGCGACCGTGCCCATCACGTTCACGTCGAAGGTCCCGACCGGGTCGGCGTAGCCCTGCCGAACGACGCTCTGGGCCGCGAGATGGAGGATCAGGTCGGGTTGGGCCGCCTCGATCGCGGCGATCAGGGCCGCCCGGTCGCGCAGGTCGGCCCGGACGTCGGAGACGACCACGTCGGCGACCCGGGCTGCCTCGAAGTTGCTGGGCTGGGTCGGTGGATCGAGGGCGTAGCCGCTGACCTGGGCCCCAAGTCGATCGAGCCACAGGCACAGCCACGAGCCCTTGAACCCGGTGTGGCCGGTGACCAGCACCGATCGACCGTTGAATGCGCTCGCGAAGGGCAGGGACACCGTCGAGGGACCTCGTGGTTGGCAGGGGCCGGATCGTAGCAGGCTCGGTCGCCCGGAGGCGTCGCTATCATGGTCGGCCAGCCCGTTGGACGAGCCAGTACGAGCCAGTCCGATCCCGTGCGAGGTCCCGATGCGCCCCACCACCCACCTCCGATCGAGCTGCCCGTGACTGAGCCGGGCGCGCCGGGGTCGGTCGTCCAGGGCGCCCGGCTGCGGCTGGCCCTGGTCCTGCCCGAGGGCACGGTTCCGGGCTGGGCGCTGACGGCCGTGAACGCGATCCGATTGTCGCCCGACGTGGAGCTGGTCGTCGTCCTCCTGTGTGCCTCGACCGTCGTCCCGCGCCGGTCGGCCCAGGCCGGGCCGGCGTTGCGGGCTCTCCTCGACGGGTATGGCTGGGTTGACCGGCGGGTCTTCGGCCGGCCGGCGGACCCAACCGATCCGGCCGATTCCGGCGCGACCCTCGCCGGACTGACCTGCCTCGGCGCCGGCTCCGAGGAGACTGCCGAGGCCCTGGCCGAGCGGCTCGCCCGCTACAAACTCGATGTGGTCGTCCGCTTCGCCCGGCCGGATCTCGACCGGGTCGCCGAGCGGATCGCCAGATCCGGGGTGTGGTCCTATCGCACCTCGGCTCGCACCGGGGCGGCCTGCCCGTCTCCGTCCTCCGACGACCACCTGCCGGCCGGGTTGGCCGAGATGCTGCGGGGCTCGGCCGTGACCGTGGCCACCCTCGAGGCCAGCCGCGGCCCGGGCCGAGTCGCGACGATCGCCTCCACGGTTTCCGCGACGGACCGCATCTCGCTCACCCGCGGGATGCGCGGTCACCTCGCGAAAGTGGCCCACCTCGCCCCGCGCGCCCTGCGCGACCTGCGCCGCGACGGCCGCCTCCCGGCGCCACCGCCAGCGGACAGCCCGATCGGGTCGGTCGAACCGGCCACGGCGTTCCGGGTGGCGCGCCGGGTGGCCGGCCTGGCCGTTGGCTACGTCGTCCGCCTGGTCGACCGGAAGGTGGCACCCGAGCGCTGGATCGTGGCCCTGTGTACCGCCGGCGAGAACGACCCCCTGCCGGACCCCGCCCGGACACGGCTCCAGCACCTCGTCCCGCCGGCCGGCCGAAGCTGGGCGGACCCATTCCTCGTCCAGTCCGACGGCCAGCTACTCCTGTTCGTGGAGGAGTGGATCGACCGCGAACGGCGCGGCCGAATCGCCCTCGTCCGACTCGACGAGGCCCACCGGCCGTCCGCGCCGGAGACCGTCCTGGCGGTGGATGGCCATCTCTCGTACCCCCAGGTGTTCACCTGGCGGGGCACCTGGTATCTCCTGCCGGAGCAGGCGGCCCGGGGTGGCCTGCAGCTGTACCGCGCGGAGTCGTTTCCAACGACCTGGACGTTCGATCGGACGCTCATCGCGGATCCGCCCCTGGCCGATGCCACGATTGCCGAGATCAATGGCCGCTGGTGGTTGTTCGCGGCGGGCAAGGCACCCGGCGGTACGGCGTCCGATGAACTACTGCTGTACTCGGCCGATGCGCCGATCGGACCGTGGCGAGCGCACGTCCGCAACCCGGTCCTGTCAGACATCCGCTCCGCCCGCCCGGCCGGCCGGCTCGTCCAGCGCGATGGTCAGTGGTACCGGCCGGCCCAGGATGGCAGCGTGGGCTATGGCTGGGCGCTCAGCCTGAACCGGATCGATCGCCTCGACGACGAAGGCTATCGAGAGACGCGGGTCGCCCGACTCCTGCCCAATTGGCGGAAGGACGTGGTCGGCACGCATACCCTCTCCGAGGCCGGCGGACTGACCGCGATCGACCTGTCGGTGCGCTGGCCGAAGCTCGGCCGGGAGCCGTTCCGGAGCGACTGATCGCCCGGCCCAGCGGGGGTTGCCGAGAGGCAACGGAAGCCGGATCGAGCGGGGTCTGATCCGGCCGACTTTGGCTATAGTGATGCGCCCCGACACGGAGAGACGATGGACCCCGCCCGGCCGATCGCAATCGACCGCCCCGACCAGGACCGCCAACCGACCCAGGCCCGGGCCGCGGCGTGAGGGTCCTCGTCACGGGCGGGGCCGGCTTCATCGGCCACCACCTCGTTCGCGCCCTGCTCGAAGGGGGCCACGAGGTGGCCGTGATCGACGACTTCCGGACCGGCCGGCACTGGCGCCTGGCCGGCGTGCTCGGCGACATCCTGCTGGTCGAGGGCGACGTACGCGATCCGGCGGCTCTCGATCGGGCCGTGGCCGGTTGCGAGGTGGTGCTCCACGAGGCGGCCCTGCCGTCGGTCGCGATGTCGATCCGTGATCCACGCCTGAGTGCCGAGATCAACGTGGGCGGCACCGTCGAGGTGATGCTCGCGGCGGCCCGGGCGGGCGTGCGCCGGGTGGTTTTCGCCGGTTCCTCCTCGATCTATGGTGCCGACCCACGCCTGCCCCGCCTCGAGAGCCACATGCCCGATCCCCAATCGCCCTATGCGGTCAACAAGCTGGCCGGCGAACAGATGGTCCACGTCCTGGCGGCCCTGAACGGGATGGAGAGCGTGGTCCTGCGCTACTTCAACATCTTCGGGCCGGGCCAGGACCCGAACTCCGAGTACGCCCCGGTCGTCCCGGCCTTCATCATGGCCGGCCTGCACGGGCAGCGACCGACGATCTACGGCGATGGCCTCCAGTCGCGCGACTTCACCTTCATCGAGAATGTCGTCTCGGCCAACCTCCTCGCGGCGACGGTCGCCGGGGCCTCGGGCACGACCTGCAATATCGGCTGCGGCGGGCGCTACTCGCTGCTCGACCTGCTCAACTCGATTGCCGCCGCGATCGGCCATCCGATCGAGCCCCGCTTCGAACCCCCGCGGGTGGGCGACGTGCGCGACTCGCAGGCGAGCATCGAACTCGCCGGAGCGCGCCTCGGCTACCAGGTCAGCGTGCCCTTCGAGGAAGGCGTCCGCCGAACCGTCTCGTGGTATCGAGACGCGCCGGCCGACCTGCTCCAGCGGCCCTGACCGTGGCCGACCCGGCGACAGCCCCGGCGGCCGCGGCGGGCCATGATTCGGGCCGGCTCACCCTGGTCATCTCGGCACTCGTCCTGGGCGGCGCCGAGCGGGTCATGACCGAGCTCGCCCACGAGTGGGCAGCGGCCGGCCGGCAGGTCACCCTGATCAACTTCGCCGGCCCCGGCGAGGTCGCCTTCTACGCCCTCGATCCGGCGGTGCGCGAGGTCCGACTCGACCTCCGCCGGCACTCGTCGAACCCGCTGGCGGCGATCGCGGCCAACCTGCGCCGGATCGCCCTGCTCCGCCGGGCGGTTCGACGGAGCCGGCCGGACATCGTGATCTCGTTCATCGATCGGACCAACGTGCTGACCCTGGCGGCAACGATCGGGAGTGGCGTGCCCGTCATCGTGGCCGAACACACCGACCCGCGCCACGGTTCAACCGGCAAGGCCTGGTCGGCCCTCCGTTCCGTGCTCTACCGGCGGGCCGCGGCCGTGCTCGTCCTGACCGGCGGAGCGCTCGAAGGATTCCCGGCGGCGATCCGCCGGCGTGGGGTGGTGATGCCCAACCCGGCCGGCCGGGAACTCGAGGGACGGACGCCCGCCCGGCTCGATCAGCCGATCATCCTGGCCGTCGGCCGGCTCAGCCGGGAGAAGGGCTACGACATGCTCCTCCGGGCCTTCGCCCGAATCGCACCCGGACGACCCGACTGGCGGATCGTGATCTGGGGCGAGGGGGTTGAACGGGGGCCGCTCGAGACGCTCCGCTCCGAGCTCGGCCTGGCCGACCGGGTGGCCCTGCCCGGGATCACCCGCCAGCCGCTCGAGGAGCTGTCCGGCGCGAGCATCCTGGCCCTGCCGTCGCGGCGCGAAGGCTTCCCGATGGTTGCGGTCGAGGCGCTCGCCTGCGGCGTCCCCGTCGTCGCCTTCGACTGCCTGAGCGGTCCGCGCGAACTGATCCGGGACGGCACCAACGGCCGGCTGATTCCGGCCGATGACATCGCCGCCTTCGGCGACGCCCTGGCTGCCCTGATCGACGATCCGGCCGAGCTCCGGCGGCTGGGCAAGAACGGGCCGGAGATCGTTCAACGATTGTCGATCGACCAGGTCCTGCGCAACTGGGAGAACCTCTTCGTGCGCCTGGCTGGTGCCCGCCGATGAGCGCCCAGGGGCCGTCGGTCGAGGAACTTGGGGAGACGGCCGTTCTCGCCCCGCCGGCAGCCGAAGGCGTGCTGGACGACGGCACGAGTCGGCTCGCCGGCCTCGGCCGATCGGCCGCGCTGCTCACGACGGCGGCATCACTGGGCCAGGTCTTCGGCGTCGGACGCGAACTGTTCGTTGCCAGCCGGGTGGGCACCTCGCCCCAGCTCGACGCACTGCTGATCGCCCTGGTTGCACCAACGATGATCGCGGGTCTGCTATCGAGCGGCGCGGCAACGGCCCTCGTGCCGGCCCATGCGGCCGTCGCGGAGCGCCACGGCCCGGCGCTCGCCCAGCGGATGGTGGGGGTGATCCTGACCTGGACCACGATCGCGGGCCTGGCCGCGATGCTCCTGCTGACGATCGCCGCCCCGATCGTGGTTGCCGTCGCCGGGCCGGGCCTGGGCGCTGACGGGCGGAGGACCGCCGAAGGCTTCGTACCGGTCGTGGCCCCGATCCTCGTCCTGTCCGCCGTCGGGGGCCTCGTCACGGCCATCTTCCAGATCCTCGGCCGATTCCGCCCGATTGCTGTCGCCTGGCTGGTTGGCCCGCTGGTTTCGATGATCGCCACGATTGCCCTGTGGCCGGCCCTCGGGCTGACGGCCTACGCGGTCGGCCTGGTGCTCAACCCGGCGGTGGTCCTGCTGATCCTGGTGATCATCGCGGCCCGGAGCGGGGCGATGCCTGGACCGGCATTGCGCACCGGCCGGGGTGGCATGGGCGGCTTCCTCGGCCATGCCGGCCCGCTCACGATCAGCGCCTCGGTCCTCCAGTTCAACCTCCTGGCCGACCGCTCGATTGCATCGCTGATCGCGTCGGGCGCGGTCAGCGCCCTGCGCTACGGCGACAGCATCGTCCGGCTACCGCTCAACACCCTCGGGCCGGCGTGGGCGCGGGTCGTCTACCCTTCGCTGGTGGCCGCGGCCCGGACCGGCGACCACGAGTCGGTCGGGGCGTCGGCCTACCGGGCGATGCGTTACCTCCTGTCGATCTTCGTGCCGATCAGCATCGGGGTCGCCGCCCTCGCACCACTGGCCGTCCGGATCGTGTTCGGCCGGGGCGCATTCGACGAAGCGGCGGTCACGGCCACGGCGGCGGCGTTGGCCGGCTTTGCGGGACTGATCGGCCTGACGATGATCCAGGGCGTCCTGGTCGGCGCGCACAACGCCCAACGGCGGGCCATCTTCCTGATGCTGATGGGCTTCCTGAACGCGATCCTCAACCTCGTCTTCGACGTCCTGTTCGGGTTCGCCCTCGGGATCGGCGGGATCGCCCTGTCGACCACCTTCACGACCGCCATCGTCCTGCTCGTGATGGGCCGCCGGCTCAACCAGGCCGACCCGGCGTTCCAGGGCCAGGCCCTCCTGTCGGTGGCCGGCCGGACCATCCTGGCCAGCCTCGTCCCAGCCGTACCCGCGGCGCTGGTTGCCTGGACGAACGTGGTTGGCGGCGGCCTGCCCGAGGAGATCGTGCTGACGCTCGCCCTGGGGGCAGCCGGCTGCGTCGAGTACGTGATCGTGGCCCGCTGGCTGCGCCTCGATGAGCCCTGGATCGTGGCCCGCGGGATCGCCGCGCTGGCCATCCGGCGGGTTGGCCGGTCTTCATGAGCCCCCCGTCGGAGCGGCCGCTCCGGGTTGCCTTCATCACCAACCTTCGGGCTGGCGGTAGCGAGCGCCAGGTGGTCGATCTCGCCCAGCGCCTGCCCCTCGACCGGTTCCGGGTCGGGATCATCGCCCTCGGCCACCACGGACCGCTGTCCGCCGCGGCCGCGCTCGGCGCCGAGCGGGTGACGGCCCTGGGTCGGGCCCACCGCGAAGGACCAGGTCGGACGCCTGCCCCGATCCTTGTTGCTCGCTCGGCCCGCCTGTTGGCGCGCTACCTGCGCGCCGTGCGGGCCGGCCGCTACGACATCGTCGATGCCCGGCTCTTCCACGGCTACGTCCTGGCCGGCCTGACGAAACCACTGAGCGGCGTCCCGATCCTGGTCGCCGGACGGCGCAGCCTGGGCGAG
>JBBRIM010000055.1:0-14133 GCA_038221095.1 Candidatus Limnocylindrales bacterium | reverse complement strand
CGGGGTCCGAGGGCACGGGTTGGCGAGGCTCTTGTGGAGCCGGCCGGACGGGATCGGTTCAGCCCCCGGTTGACGCTCGGAGCGGCCCAGCCGTACAATCCCTGTTCGCGCCCGGTCCAATCTGGACGTCGTCCCATGTCTCCTATCAAGCGGTCGCCGAGCGGCCGTCCCGCACACCTGAGGATCCATGTACGCAGTCATCGAGACCGGCGGTAAGCAATACCGCGTCGAGGTCGGCACCGAGCTCGAGGTCGAGCTGCTCGACGCCAGCGCAGGCGACGCGATCACCCTTGATCGGGTCCTGCTCGTGGCCGACGGCGACGAGGCTTCGATCGGACGACCGCTCGTGGACGGCGCCTCGGTGACCGCCCAGGTCGTCCGCCAGGATCGCGGCCCCAAGCTGATCTCCTTCAAGTACCGCCCGAAGGCTCGCCGCCGGGTGAAGAAGGGTCATCGCCAGGAGCTCCACCTGCTCCGGATCACGGACGTCGTCCTGAACGGCAAGAGTGCGGCCGCCGCGCTCGAGAAGGCCCAGGCCGAAGCGAAGACCGAGCGCCAGCGCCTCGAGGAGGCTGCCAACCGGCAGGCCGCCGAGGACGCCGCACTCGCCGCCAAGCTCGCAGCGCGTGCCCCCAAGGCTGAAGCCAGGACGGACGCCAAGGCTGAGACCAAGCCGGCCGCAAAGGGCGCAGCGAAGGCTGCTGCCAAACCCGCCGCGAAGACGACCACCAAGGCTCCGGCCAAGCCGGCTGCCAAGGCCGCGACCAAGGCCGCGACCAAGGCCCCGGCCAAGCCGGCGCCGAAGCCGACCACGAAGAAGGACAAGTAGCCCCATGGCCCACAAGAAGGCAGGCTCGAGCTCGAAGAACGGCCGCGACAGCGTTGGCCAGCGACTCGGTGTCAAGGTTGGCGACGGCCAGCTGGTCCCGGCCGGCTCGATCATCGTCCGCCAGCGAGGGATGACCTTCCTGTCCGGCGCCGGGACCGGCCTGGGCAAGGACTACACGGTCTTCGCCACGGTCACCGGCAAGGTCCATTTTGAGCACCAGACCAAGTCGAAGAAGCGCATCCGCGTCGAGGCAGTCTCGCCCGCGGCAGCCTCGCCGGTCGCGGCCGAGGCGTAGTCCAGTCCGGATAGCCGGCGACCACCGGCGGGCAACGACCCGCTCGGACGGCGTCGGAGGAGAACATCAAGCGTGAAGCCCAAGATCCATCCCAAGTACCACCAGGCCCACGTCGTGTGCGGATCGTGCGCCACGGTTTACACGATCGGCTCGACCCGCGAAGAGCTGCGTGTCGACGTCTGCGCCAACTGCCACCCCTTCTACACGGGCAAGCAGACGATCATTGACACCGCCGGCCAGGTCGAACGCTTCCAGAAGCGCCTGGATCGCTCCGTCCGAGCGTAGGTGTCCCGGGCGCGTCCGGGGGGGTCGGCCCAGCCGGACCGGTAGACTGAGCGGCATGCCCAGGTTCAACTACGGTGGTCAGGCCCTGATCGAGGGCGTCCTCATGCGTGGCCGCGATGCGATCGCGGTGGCGTTCCGGGCGCCCGGGGGTGACATCGTGTGGGCCGAGGAACGCCTCGACTCGGGCTTCCACGGGACGCGCTGGGCACGGGTACCGGGCATTCGCGGACTCGTCGTCCTGTACGAGACGCTGGTCATCGGGACTCGCTGGCTGGTCAGGAGTGCATCGCTGTCGGTGGCCGAGGAAGGTGCCGAGCTCGGTCGCGGCGCGGTCGCCCTGATGCTCGGCGTGACCCTGATCGCCGGGGTCGGGATCTTCTTTCTGCTGCCCCTGTTCATCGCCTCGGTGGCCACCAGCGGCGTCGACAACGGGCTCGCCCAGCACCTGGTCGAAGGACTCGTCCGGGTCCTGATCTTCGTCGGCTACCTGCTCGTCGTGGGTCGCTCGCCCGACGTCCGGCGCGTCTTCCAGTACCACGGCGCCGAGCACATGACGATCCACGCCCTCGAAGCCGGCGACCCGCTGACGACCGAGGCAATTCGGCACTACCCCACGGCGCATCCCCGTTGTGGGACCGAGTTCCTGGTGATCGTGATCGCCCTGTCGATCGTGGCCTTCAGCCTGGTCGGGCGGCAAGCCCTGCTGGTCATGGTCGGTGCCCGGATCGTGCTGATCCCGGTGATCGCCGCGGTCGGCTACGAGCTCCTGCGCGCGGGTGGCCGGCACCGCTCGAACCCGATCATCAAGGTCGTGATGTACCCCGGGATTCTCGTCCAGATGATCACCACGAAACGGCCAACCGATGACATGATCGAGGTCGCGATCGTATCGATGGAGCAGGCAATCCTGGCCGACGGCGAGACGCTTCCCGCCGGCAGCGCGGAGTTCGAACGGAAGCCGTTGCCCGTCGCAGGCGCCCATTCCCCGGCCGAATGAGCGACGCCAACCTGCTGGCCAAGGTCCAGGCCGTCGCCCACCAGTACGACGAGCTGCAGGCTGAGGCGTCGCTGCCCGAGACCTCCACCGATCCGGCCGCGATCCGACGCCTGGGCAAGGAACTGAGCCGGCTCGAGCCCGTCGTGACCGCCTATCGCGAACTGATCGAGACGACCGACGAGCTGGCCGGCGCGCGCGAGATGCGCGATTCCGAGACCGACGAAGAGCTCAAGACGATGGCCCGCGACGAAATCACCCGGCTTGAGACCCGCGAGGCGGAACTCGTCGCGGCGCTGAAGCTCCACCTCCTGCCGCGCGACCCGTCCGACGAGAAGGACGTGATGGTCGAGATCCGCCAGGGTGCCGGTGGCGACGAGGCGGCCCTCTTCGCCCGGGAACTCCTGCGGATGTACCTGCGGTACGCCGAGCGCCACCGCTTCTCGACCGAGATGATCATCCAGAACGAGAACGGGATCGGCGGAATCAAGGAAGCGATCATCGACATCTCGGGCGACGGTGCGTACAGCCGCCTGAAGTTCGAGGGCGGCACCCACCGTGTCCAGCGCATCCCGGCGACCGAGTCGTCCGGCCGGATCCACACCTCGACGGCGACCGTCGTCGTACTGCCCAAGGTGGAGCCGACCGAGATCGAAATCGACGAGGAGCGCGACCTCCGGATCGAGGTCAAGCGCTCGTCCGGGCCGGGTGGCCAGTCCGTCAACACCACCGACTCGGCGGTTCGGATCACCCATATCCCGTCGGGCCGGGTCGTTGAGATCCAGGATGAGAAGAGCCAGCACAAGAACAAAGCGAAGGCCCTGGCCGTCCTGCGCGCTCGCCTCCAGGACGACGAGCACCAGAAGCAGCTCGCCCTGAACTCGACAGCCCGCCGCTCGATGGTCGGCGGCGGCGATCGCTCGGACAAGATCCGGACCTACAACTACCCCCAGGACCGGGTTTCCGACCACCGGGTCAACCAGAACTGGTCGAACCTGCCGGGGATTCTCGACGGTGACCTCGATCCGCTGATCGACACCCTGATCACGACGGACCAGGCCGAACGCCTCCAGTCGGTGGTCGAGATCGACGAGGCGTGACCGCCGCCACCGTCGGGTTCCTGCTCCACGCCGGGATTGAACGCCTTCGATTGGCCGGTTCCGAAAGCCCCCGGCTCGATGCCGAACTCCTGCTCGGCCATGCCCTCGGCTGGGATCGGACTCGATTGATCGCACATTCCGAGGCACCGGTCGGCGGCCATGCAGCGGCCACGTTCGAGGCGGCCCTGCTTCGGCGGATCGCCGGCGAGCCGGTCGCCTACATCCGCGGCTTCAAGGAATTCCACGGGCTGGCCCTGTCCACCGACCCCCGCGCGCTGATCCCGCGGCCCGAGACGGAACTCGTGGTTGACCTGGTGGTCGGGGCGATCGTCGAGCGGTTGGTTGCTGCCCCGCGGCCGCTTGGGACGCTGCCCCTCCGGATGGTCGACGTGGGCACGGGCGCGGGCACGATCGTAATCGCAGTGGCGGTCGAATTGCGCCGGCGGCGGATCGAGGGCGACGTGACGCTGGTGGCGACCGATGTCTCGGCGGAAGCGCTCCAGCTTGCCCGCGAAAATGGGGTTGGGCACGGGGTTGCCGATCGGATCGAGTTCCACCTCGGCGACCTGCTGTCCTGGGACTCGACCCTGTTCGAGGTTGTCGCGGCGAACCTGCCGTACATCCCGTCGGAATCGATTGTCGGACTGCCCGTCGCCGCATCATTCGAGCCGCGCCTGGCACTCGATGGTGGTCCGGACGGACTGGCCACGATCCGGCGCCTGTTGGAGCAGCTCGCCGCTGTCCTCCAACCGGACGGGGTGGCCTTCCTCGAAATCGGCGCAGACCAGGGGCCGGCGGTCATCAACGCAATGGCCGAGTTCCTGCCGGGCTGGCAAGCCGCGTTCGTGCGGGACCTGTCCGGCCTGGAACGGGTTGCCAGGATCGAACGCGGCGCGGCCCCGACCAATGGCGACACCCTGGGCAGCGGCTCAGCGGGGATCGGCTCTGCGGGGAGCGGCAGCTGATGGAGGCTCGATTCCCAATCCGGCTGATCGCGTCGGACCTCGACGGAACCCTGGTCGACAGTGACCTCGTCCTGCGGCCGCGGACCATCGCCGCCGTCCACGCGTCGAACGCGCTCGGGGTCGAGATGGCGATCGCGACCGGCCGGATGGCGAAGAGTGCCCGGCCGTTCGCCGAGACCCTCGGCCTGACCGGACCGATCATCGCCTACCAGGGCGCCCTGATCAGGGCGATGTGGGGCCACGACGAGCGGCTTGGCCGGCTGTTGTTCCACCGGCCACTGACCGCCGCGGCTGCCCGGGAGGCACTGGCCTGGTCGACCGAGCATGGCCTGTCGGCCCACGTGAACCATCTCGAGACGTTCGTGCTGCCGGCGAGCGACCCCCGAGCCGACGACTACTCGGCATTCCTTGGCGCCCGGGCCCAGCTCGTGCCTGATCTCGATTCCTGGATTCGCCGCCCGGTCACGAAGATCCTGGCGGTGGCCGATGCGCCCCTGCCGACCCGGATCCTGCCCGACGCCCGGACGCACTTCGCGGGGCGGGCCGAGGTGACGGTCAGCCATCCCGAGTTCCTCGAGTTCCTCGCGCCGGGCGTATCGAAGGGCCGCGCGGTCATCTGGCTGGCACGTCGGCTGGGCATCCCGCTCGAACAGACGATGGCGATCGGCGACCAGTTCAACGATCTCGAGATGATCGAGGCGGTCGGCCACGGTGTCGCGATGCCCAGCGCTCCGCCCGAGGTGCGGGCCGTCGCCCGCTACCTGGCCCCGCCAGTCGTCGAGGAGGGTGCGGCGCAGGTCATCGAGGCACTGGTGCTGCCGGGACGTGACGGCGGCCGGAACGTGATGCGGTTCCTGGTCCCGCGGCTGTGACGGCGCGGGTTGTCCGCGACGATGCCGATGGCCGTGCCGAGGCGATCGAGGTGTTGCGCGGCGGTGGGCTCGTGGGCCTGCCGACCGACACGGTCTATGGGATCGGCGTGGCCCTCGACACGCCCGACGGGGTCGAGCGGCTCTTTGCTGCGAAGGGCCGGCCGCCCGATAAGGCGATCATCCTGCTCGTCTCGGACATCGGCCAGGCCGAGCGGACCGGCCTCTTTGGTCCTGCCGCCCGCGCCCTCGCGTCCGCCGGTTGGCCGGGCGGCCTGAGCCTGGTTGTGCCGCGTCGTCCTGACGTCGGACTGCCCGCCTTGTTGACCGCCGGCGGGCCGACCGTTGGGCTGCGACTGGCTGGGCACGCGGCGCCCAGGGCGCTTGCCCGCGCCCTCGGACCGCTGCCGGTCACGTCCGCGAATCGCTCCGGCGAGCCCGACGCCACGACCGCCGCCGCCGTCCTGGCCACGCTCGGCGATTCCCTGGATTTGATCCTCGACGGCGGCCCGGCACCCGGCGGCACCCCCTCGACGGTGGTCCGTTGCGACGGCTGGGAGGCCGAGATCCTGCGCATCGGTGCGCTGTCGGCAGCCCGGATCGCCGAGATCCTCGCCAACGCCCGCGCCGGCCGCTCGGACCCGGCGCTGGGACGGGCCGAGGAGCCTCTTGGGGAGCTCGAGGAGCCGGAAGACTTCGGGGAGTAGCCGCACTCGGACGCCGCGGAGGTGGCTCCGGGCCTGCGGACGTGGCTCGGGCTCGCGGACGTGGCTCGGGCTCGCGGACCTGCACCAGGTGAATGACGGTGACGCGAGGCAGGCGAGACTCGCAGGTTTCCTGCATCCAGTGCCGAGGAACAGCAGGTCCGAGACTGAGATGGTCGCGACCCTGCATGAGCTGCAGAGAAATCGACGAGCCGGGGTGTTGGGTGGTCGTGGTCATTCACCTGGTGCAGGGTCCGCCGTTACGAAGTGCTGCCTGGGCCGAACTAACCGACGCTGCCTCGGCCCAACGCCGCGACCGCGCCAGCCACGCCTCAGCTCGCCCGGCACGCGGGCCGGCACGCCCGGGCCGGGCGCATCGTGGGAAGATGGCGCGACGCGCCGCCCAACGACCTGAGCGCCTCGAGGAGTCCCACGATGACCGCCAGCCAGATAGTCGGCCTTGCCTCGGCATCCATCGCCGAGGTTGATCCGGACCTGTGGGCCGCGATGGAGCAGGAGCGCGTCCGCCAGCACGACAAGATCGAGCTGATCGCCAGCGAGAACTATGTCTACAAGGCGGTCCTCGAGGCGCAGGGTTCGTGGCTGACCAACAAGTACGCCGAGGGCCTGCCGGGCAAGCGCTATTACGGCGGCTGTGAATATGTCGACATCGTTGAGCGACTCGCCCAGGAGCGGGCGCTCGCCCTCTTCCCGGGCTCAGAGCACGTCAACGTGCAGCCCCACTCCGGCGCCCAGGCGAACATGGCGGCGTACCTGAGCTCGGTCAACCCGGGCGATCGCGTGCTGGGCATGAACCTGGCTCACGGGGGCCACCTCACCCATGGGATGGCCCTCAATTTCAGCGGGCGGTTCTTCGAGATCCACGCCTACGGCGTGCGCGAGGACGACCAGCGGATCGACTACGACGCGCTCGAGATCCAGGCCCAGGACGTCCGGCCAAAGCTGATCATCGGCGGCGCCTCGGCCTACCCCCGGATCATCGACTTCGAGCGGATGGCCGACATCGCCCATTCGGTTGGTGCCCTGCTCTGGGTGGACATGGCCCATGTCGCCGGCCTGGTCGCGGCGGGCCTCCACCCGAGCCCGTTCCCCCACGCCGACATCGTCACGACCACCAACCACAAGACCCTGCGCGGCGCCCGCGGCGGGATGATCTTCAGCCGGCGCGAGCTGCCTGCGAGTGTCGATCCGGCGAACTACCCGATGGTCAAGCCGACCCTCGCCGCAACCATCGACCGAAGCGTCTTCCCGGGCGTCCAGGGCGGCCCGCTCCTGCACGTCATCGCGGGCAAGGCCGTGGCCCTCAAGCTGGCCCAGGGCGACGAGTTCCGGGAGTACCAGCGCCAGGTGGTGGCCAATGCCCGGGTGATGGGCGAGACCCTCCAGTCCCTCGGCGCCCGGCTGATGACCGGCGGCACGGACAACCACCTGGTCCTGGTCGACGTCACGCCGTTGGGCGTCACTGGCCGCGAGGCCGAGCGGCTTCTCGATGAAATCGGGATCACCGTCAACAAGAACGCGATCCCGTTCGACACGAACCCCCCGAACGTCGCGTCGGGGATCCGGATCGGCACGCCGGCCACCACCAGCCGCGGTTTCGGTGAGGACGAGATGCGGGCGATCGCCAAATTGATCGTCGCCGCGATTGCCGCCCGCGACGAGCCGGCCACGCTGGCTCGCCTTGGCGTGAGTGCCCGCGAGATCGCCGATCGTTTCCCGGTCCCGGGATTGCCCGAGGCGTGACGGTCCGCACCCGATGCGGCTGATCGCGGGGCTGCCCCAGCTCCTGCCGGCATTCGTTGCGGCCTTCCTCGCCGCCGCCCTGATCAGCCTGCTGCTCACGCCCTTGGTCCGTGCCGTCGCCCGCCGGCTTGACCTGGTCGACCAGCCGAACCACCGCCGGGTCAACACCCGTCCGATCGCCCGCGGCGGCGGGATCGCGGTGGTGGCGGGGTTCCTGATCGTGGCGGCGATCCTCACCCTGATGGTCGCCAGCGGCGCCCTTCCCGGGTTCTCGCTGTCCTCGATCGACGAAGGCGAGCTGATCGCCCTGCTGGTCGGCACGGCAGTCGCGGCCCTGATCGGGCTGGTCGATGACGTGCTCAACCTGCGGGCCCGCTGGCAGCTTGTCAGCCAGCTCGGCCTGGCCGTGGGCGCGGTGGTCCTCGGGATCAGGATCGACTCGATCGCGAACCCGTTTGGGCCGAACCAGATCCCCCTCGACGGGGTGTGGGGCGTGGCCTTCACGATCTTCTGGATCACGGGGATGATCAACAGCATCAACTGGATCGACGGCCTCGACGGCCTGTCAAGCGGGATCGGCCTGATCGCCGCCTTCACCCTGGGCATGATCAGCCTGACCGTTGGCGCCGGCCTGTTCGGCCAGCCCTACGTGGCGCTGTTGTGCTTCGCCCTGGCCGGGGCGTTGCTCGGGTTCCTGCGCTGGAACTTCCATCCCGCTTCGATCTTCGTCGGGACGAGCGGGGTGATGGTGATCGGCTACGCCCTGGCCGTCCTGTCGATCCTGGGCACGGCCAAGGTCGCCGTCGCCTTGCTGGTGCTGGGCGTGCCGATCATCGACACCTTCTGGAACATCGTCCGGCGGCTGGCCACCCACAGCTCACCGTTCACCCCGGATCGCGGCCATGTCCACCATCGGCTGCTTGACCTGGGCCTGAGCCACACCAAGGCGGTCCTGCTCATCTATGCCCTGTCGCTGGCCCTGGCCATCCTGTCGTTCGTCCTCTCCGGGGCCGGTCAGCTCTACGCCTTCCTCGGCGTGGTCGTGGGATCGGGCGTTGGCTTGCTGATCCTGACCCGGCGATCCCTGGTGATGAACGATTTCGACGCCGACTCGTATGGCGACGACGAGCCACCGGGTGGGCCGCCCGCTCCAGCCTGAACCGATTCTGGCCCGTCCCAACTGCAGCGGACTGCCACGCAGCCTTCCGATCCGAACCACCCGGTCGTTCAGCCCCGATCGGCACTCTTCCTAATCGTGATTCCTTTGGGCGAGTGCTAGCATCCTTGTCCGACCTTCTTTGGGGAGCCCGCGCGCACGTCCATGAGTCTGCCCATCATCCTCGCAATCGTGCTCACGACGGCGATCCTTGCCTGGGGCGCCGTCTACCTGGTCGTACGCCACCAGCGTGAAGCGGCCCTCAACAAGGCCTTCCAGAACGATCCGATCGATGCCGACATCGGGCGCGAGGCCCTTCGACGCGTCTTCGGCATCCTCTCCGATGAGGATCCAACGCCCCCACCCGTGGTCCGGACCCCGCCCGCGTTGACGCCCGGGGTCATGCCTCAGGCCTCGATGGCAGCCAGCCAGGTAGCCCCATTCACCCTTGGTCCAGCGATGGTCAAGCCGGCCGAGCCGGAGAAGCCGGCGATCATCCCGGCCGCTGCGATCGCCGCCGCCGCAGCACCCATGGTGGCCGCGGCCATCACGCCGCCGGCGCCCGCACCGGTCGCACCACCACCGGCGCCAGCCGCGATGATCATTCCGCCGCCGGCACCGATCCTCGCCGCGGCTCCTCCGTCCGTCGCACCCGTTCTGCCGCCGCCGGCGCCCGCCGCTCCAGCCCGGGGCGGCTTCCGGCTGTTCGCCCCCAGGGATGGGGAGAAGGTTGCACCGGCCGGTGCACTGCTCGCCACGTCGACCGCGGTCAGCGGCGCCCCCGGGCTGCCCGTCCCGACAAGCATCCCGGTCAAGGCCGACGCGCCGCCCAAGACGGCCGGCTCAGGTGGCGGAAGGCGTGGCTACCGCGGGAACCAGCGACCGCGCTTCATCCGGGACAGCCTGGGTGCGCTGCTCGTCACCGGCGGGATCGTGATCGTGGCCGTGGCCGTGCTCCACCCGCAACTGTCCTTCTTCACCGGAGGCGTCTCGCCCGCGACCGCCACCGCGCCCGCGATCGGAGCCGTGACCTTTGTACCGGTTAAGACGGCGAGCCCGTCGCCGTCCGACAGCCCGAGCCCCACGCCGAGCCCGAGCCCGTCGCCGTCCGACAGCCCGAGCCCCTCGCCGTCCCCATCGCCGACGCCCGTCGTGACCCCGGTCCCGACCCCTCGGCCAACCCCCGTCCCGACGCCCGTTCCGACGCCGACCCCGAAGCCCACGCCGACCCCTGCCCCGACCCCGACCCCGGTCAAGCCCATCGTGATCTCCTTCAACGGCACGCCGACCGGGCTTTCCGTGCAGTTCTCCGGGTCATACTCGAACGGCACGACGTGGACGATCAACCCGGGCGATGGGACGGCGGTTCACAATGGGTCAGGCGCCGTGACCTGGACGCACGTCTATGCCCTGAGCGGTGACTACTACCCGACCCTGACCGCCCACAAGGGCAAGCTCAACTCGTACCCGCAGTCGATCCATCTATCGCTCTGAGCTCAAGGTGAAACCCATGCGACTCGGCGTCCGACTCTTTGCCAGCCTGCTCATCGTCACGATGTACATGCCGGTCGCCGTGGTCAGCGCGGCCAGCGATGCCATCACCATCGGGCTGAGTCCGAACGAGACCGCTGGAGCTCTCGATTCGAGCGTCACGGTAACGGCGAGCGTCCTGGGTGTCCCAGATCCGACCTATGCCGGCACGGTCCACTTCACGAGCTCGGACAGCAGCGCGACCCTGCCGGCCGACTACACGTTCGTCTCCGGCGACAACGGCGTCCACGCCTTCGATGTCACCTTCAAGACGGCCGGCCCTCGGTCGCTGACCGCTGATGACGGTGCGCTCACCGACACCGCCAGTACAAGCGTCGGACCCGGGCCGGCCACGACCGTCGTGATCGGCGGTTCCATTGCCAGCGTAGCGTCAGGAGCGACGCGGACGGTCACCGCCACGGTCACTGATGCATTTGCGAACCTCATCGCGAGCCAACCCGTCCTGTTCAGCCAATCCGGCGGAACCGGGACGGTCGACGACCTCGGAATCCACAGCACGAATGGGTCCGGTGTGGCTTCGGACACTGTCACGGGCAACCAGGTCGGCTCGATCACGGTACTTGCCACGGCCGGCACAGGAAGCGACACACTTGGGTTCTCTGTGGTCGCGGGACCGCTCGACCACGTGGTCGTTTCCCCCCAAGTGGTCTCCGTCGCCCCGGGATTCGCTCAGCCCTACACGACGGCGGGATACGACGTCAACAACAACCTGATCGGCGATGAGACACCGTCAGAAAGCCTCAGCATCTCCCCTGACGGCAGTTGTGGTGCCACGACATGCACGGCCACGATCCATGGCGTCCACACGGTGACGACGAACGTTTCCGGCAAGACAGACACGGCCAGTCAGACGGTTGGCAATAACCCTCCGGTAGCCGTCGATGACAGCCGGACGGTGCTCGAGAACGCCGCGAGCACCCAGTTCAACGTACTGCTCAACGACTCGGACGCCGATGGCGACACGATGACGATCACGAACGTCACGAATCCGACCAACGGCACCGCCAGCATCACCTCGGGCGGCGCCTCGGTCCACTACCAGCCAGATGCCTTCTACAGCGGTGGGGATTCATTCCAGTACACGATCAGCGACGGCCATGGCGGCATCGATACGGCCACCGTGACGGTCAGCGTGACGTGGGTCAACCAGGCTCCTACCTTTACGAAGGGCGCCACTCAGACGGTCAACGAGAACACGGGGACTCACACCGTGGCGAACTGGGCGACCTTGATCACCCCTGGACCCGGCAACGGCGACGTAGGGCAGACAGTCCATTTCAACGTCACTGGGAACACGAATTCCCCCTTGTTCAGCGTGCAGCCCGCTATCTCAGCCGCAGGGACCCTGACCTTCACGCCCAACACGAACGCAAATGGCAGCGCCATGATCTCGATCGACCTACAGGACAACGGGGGCACGCTCAATAGTGGCGAGGACACGAGTTCGATCGTCACGTTTGTGGTTAATGTCACGGGCGTCAACCAGGCCCCGACCTTCAACGGCGGCGGGAACGACACGACCAACGAGGACTCCGGGGCCCAGAGCGTCCCCAGTTGGGCCACCTCGATCGACGCAGGTGCGCCGAACGAGTCCGGCCAGACCCTCGACTTCATCGTGACGAACAACAACGGCGCGCTGTTCAGCGTCGCGCCGGCTGTCAACGCCTCGACCGGGACGATGACCTACACCCCGGCCGCCAATGCCAACGGCGTGGCGACCGTCACGGTCAAGCTCCACGATGACGGCGGGGTCCTGAACGGCGGAGCGAATCTGAGCGCCGCCCAGTTCATGACGATCACGGTCACGGCTGTGAACGACGCGCCGACCTGGACCAAGGGCGCCGACCAGACCGTGCTCGAGAACTCGGGTTTGAAGACGGTCACAGGCTGGGCCTCCGCCTTCAGCGAGGGCCCGGCTGACGAGGTGATCAGCCAGACCCTGTCGATCGGAACCACGAACAACAACAACTCGCTGTTCAGTGCTCAGCCGGTCGTTACTCTCGCCGGCACCATGGCCTTCACGCCCGCGGCCAACCAGTTCGGCAGCGCCACCGTGACCGTCACCGTCAGTGACGACGGGGGCACGGCCAACGGGGGCGTCGATCACACGGCCAAGACCTTTGTGATCAACGTGACCACCGTCAACCAGGTGCCGACGTTCACCGGCGGCGGGAACGACATTGTCAACGAGGACGCCGGCGCCCAGTCCATCTCCGGCTGGGCCACGAACATGGACGCTGGGGCCCCGAACGAGTCGGGCCAGGTGCTCACCTTCATCGTCGTCAGCACGAACCCCGCGCTGTTCAGCATCCAGCCTGCTGTTGACGGCACGACCGGCAACCTGACCTACACGCCGGCCGCCAACGCCAATGGCCTGGCTTCGGTCTCAGTCAAGATTCACGACGACGGCGGGACCGCCAACTTCGGCGTCGACACCAGCGTCGCCCAGACGATGACGATCACGGTCATCGCCGTGAACGACGCACCCACCTTTACCGACCCGCCCGACCAGACCGTGAACGAGGATGCCGGTGCGCAGATCGCCGCCGGCTTGGCCGCCCCGACCAGCGCCGGCCCGGCCAACGAATCCGCCCAGGTCCTGACCTTCCTGGTGACCAACAACAACAACGCCCTGTTCAGCGTCCAGCCGAACCTCAATCCAGTCACCGGCAACCTGACCTATACCCCGGCGCCGGACGCCCACGGGTCCGCCACGGTCACCTCCACGCTGATCGACAGCGGCGGCGTACTGCTCGGTGGCGTCGATCGCACGACCCACCTGTTCAACATCACGGTCAACTCGGTCAACGACGCCCCGACCTTCAGCCACGGCGCGAACATCAGCCTGCCGGAAGAGGCCAGCCCGTCGGGCCACACGGTCCCCAACTTCGTCACCGGCTTCAGCCCAGGCCCGGCCAACGAGTCGGGCCAGTCGCTTGTCGGCTACACCGTCACCAACGGCCAGAACCTCCTGTTCAGCACGCAGCCGGCGATCTCGCTGTCGGGCACCTTGACCTATACCCTGGCCGCCAACCGGAATGGCGTGGCTACCGTCAGCGTCACTGCCCGGGACAATGGCGGCACCACCAACGGTGGGGTCGACACGAGTCCCATCCAGACGTTCACGATCAGCGTCGTGGGCGTGGACCATCCGCCTGCTGCGATCAACGACTTCCCGACGATCATCCAGGGCAGTGGCCCGGTCAAGATCCTGGTCCTGGCCAACGACAGTGACCCGGATGGCGACCCCCTCACGATCGCCGGGATCCGCCAGGGCACGAGCGGCCACGTGGCGCTCTCCGCCGATCACAAGTACGTGACCTACGACCCGAACGGCTCGTTCATCGGGACAGACCTGTTCACCTATGCCGTCTCGGATGGCCGAGGCGGGGTGGCCATCGGCTCCGTCCAGGTGACCGTCGTCAAGGACACCGTGGCCCCGGTCGCCACGGTCCCGACCGCCTGGCTCATGGCCTTGCCGGTCCGCGCCACGGCGACCATTGCCCTCACCTGGAGCGGCACCGACCAGGGCTTCGGCGTGAAGTACTACATCCTCCAGGAGAGCAAGAACAACGCCGCCTGGGTCAACGTGCCCGTCCCGGTTGGGGTGGCCTCGGCTCA